>CAYXVC010000041.1:0-17618 GCA_964468225.1 uncultured Gammaproteobacteria bacterium | reverse complement strand
TTTTGGAGTGATGCGGGCGGTGAGGCGATGGAGGATATGTTGGCATCAGGGGATATGTCAATCTATCGAACGGTGAATCGCCTTAAAAACAACACTCGTTCTCACCGTCCCAGTATTTTTTCTTGCCTCACTGGAAATCTGAATATCAATAATAGCCCTGGTATGGGTACAACACTGGCAACAGTTTTGTACAACAATCAAACTTTGTTGAATAAATCGATAGATGATTATGTGCTGCCATTTGTGTCATTCGAGGGTGTCTCGACCGCTTTTTTAGATAAAAACAATCTATTACCTCTAACGATGCGTGCGGTCAGCCTGGATCAAAAATTTAATAATCCCTATTCTCGTGAATATAACGGGTTTGATGCAGTGTTGGAAAATCTGGTCTCTCAAATGAATACAGGAGCTGATGGGCGATATTCCAAAGCATTTGATGGCTTCGAAGCTCGCAGAGATATGGAGGGACGTATTGAAGGCTTTTCTGAAGCACTTAATTCATCACTTCCATCTCTTCCTGCTGGTGATGTTGATGCAGGGGAAGATGGAATTCTACAATACCCTGACACGCGCCATAGAGATCGAATAAAAGCAGCGGTTACATTGGCGATAGCGAATCCTGACAGTATGTTTATTACTGTAGGTGGTGGCTTAGGGGGGTGGGATGATCATGACTCTGCTATTGATAAGTATACCGAACGAATGGAGTCTTTGATGACAACGCTGCGGGCGGCTACCAAGCACATCAAATATTCCAAACGGGCGGATGGAAGTGGAACTGGAAATATCATTATCAATGTATTCGGTGATTTTGGTCGTAATGTTAACTTGAACAACTCCATGGGTTGGGATCATGGTAACAATCAAAATTTCTATACCTTTGGTGGTGAGGAAATTCGTCCCGGCACGTTAGGGAAAATTGTTGGAAAAACAGAGCGTTTTGGCGATTCCAAACAAAACCGTCAGTTTACTCAACCCACTGAGGATAGTTATCAGTTTGAACCAACTGCAATCGCCGCAACGATGTACTCATATTTTGGTGTGCAGAACCCTGAAGTATTGACTAGGGATGATGAATATTCTCCTGAGGGAGAGAATAAAATTGATGAGACAGTTGCGGGAGAGGGTCCAATGTTCTCCTGAGTCAGACGCACCAAAAATCAACCTGCTGAGCTTCAAGAAAATGGCGAGCTTGGCTTCCCCGCAACATAGCCATGGTCGAGAGCATTCCTGCTTCCAGGCAGGTATCTGCAATGACGGTCACGGCTCGGGGGGTGTCTGGAACAGGCCAGCCGGTGGCTGGGTCAAGAATATGACCGTAACGGATACCGCTTTTAAGCAAATAGCGTCGTGCATCACCACTGGTGGCTAATCCGCCTTTTGACAGGTTGACTGCACCAATCTGTTTGATGCCACTTTTTTCAGGGTCATCAACCCCCACACCCCATGGTTTCCCACTTTTTTGTGGGCCCAGAGCATGCAGATCACCACCATAGTTGATTAGCACACCTGTTTTTAATTTTCTGAAGATCAGTCTGGCGGTCTGATCGACTGCGTATTCCTTGCCGATTCCTCCCAGATCAATTTCCATACCGGAAGGTAGAGTGATGATTGAGTTGTGCCATTCGACCTTATTCCAACCGATACGTGGCAATATTGATTTGACTACGGCTGGGTCAGGAATATTGTCACTGCCGTCAAACGTCCACACCTCACGTAATACACCGGAAGTAATATCAAATTTATGCTCGCTGATTTGATAACATTGTTGTGCAAAGTTCAGTAGATGAGTAGTCTCATCGTCCACTGAAACGGGAGTGCCATTGCTTTTGTTAATTTGGTAAATACAGTTGTCCGTTCGGTAACGGCTGAATTTTTTCTCAATTCGTTTTGCTTCGGCATAGCTTTGTTGTAGAAGCTCTTTGGCCAGAGAGCGATTTTGTGTGGCGAACAGAATTTCGCAGGGGCTGGCCATGGCGCGAAAAAAACCGCGCCAGTAACCTTTTTCTCTAGTCAATCGGGGGGGCAAAGTGACCTCTAATTAAACTTTTTTTTGTAACTTGCCTGGAAAATAACAGCCTTGTTGGTATCAAATTCTGCTTCAGAAAATGATTGATAGAGATATTCCAGACGGAATCTCAGGGTGCCTCCCCAAGCCGGTATGCCATATTTTGCTCCGATGGTGACACTGCTTAACTCATCCAGCCGGTAGTCAGCACTGACATATTCTGGCAGTGGTTGACCATCATCATTCAGGTTGTTTTGGTAAAAATTAGCAGCAGTTTGATTATAGACACGCAGATGAGGTTCCAGATGTTGGCCATTGGCGAAATTTTTGCGGTGTCGATAGTCAATGGTATGCGAGTTAATATCCCAATCATCAAAGTAATAGCGGTAGGATAAATGAATGACATCCTTGTTGTTTAATTTATGCACCAAAGCGCTGTACAGAGTTTGTTGTAAACGACTTTCCGGTCGACTTTCATAATAGACATCCGTCTCTGCACCATCGGCATTAATCATACTTATCAATTTGTAGGGATCTGTCAGATATCCTTCTTGTGATTTGATAGAATAGTTGAATTGTGTGACGGTTCGGCGATTGGTGACTCCTGATACACCAAGCATTCCCTCAAAACCACGCTTTTTTCCTTTACCAAAAAACTGTGATTTTTTCAGATTACTCCTTGGGCCTGGCGTTGTTCCAGAAGATTGAAAAATGGTGTCATAGGAGCCGGCAATGCCTGCGCTGAAAGTCAGGTTGCGGTTAAATGTTTCCTTATCAATAGTCACACTACCACCATAGGCTTCATAATCACTTTCAAGTGAGGTGCTAATACCGTAGTTTATTTTTAAAGTCCTGCTATAGCTGTGTGTCAATCCAAGGTCAACACCTATACGAGTGTCGTCAAATTCAATTAGAGTAGGGGTGCTTTGGGGAATAACCGGGGCGTCAGGATTGTTTGTGCCTATATTTATAATACTTCCCCCGGAAGGGGTCGTGACTGTCACTATATCAGCAGCAGGTGCTGTCTCATCAGTTGGTTCGACAAATTTATCAGCTTCGACAGCTCCGGTGGGAGTGGCTCCCGTTATTGCATCATAAACAGCTTCCATTGATATTACGTTATTACCTCCCAGTGGAGCTTTGAATTTGGCGATGGTTTTATTGACGAGCACTCGATCATCAGCTTCGCTATAAAACAGATGAGAGATGTCTGTTTCAGTAGCGGCTGCCTGCTGCGCCCCTTGAGATAGCACTGTGCAAGCAGCAATGGCCAGTTTATTGCGAATTGATTTCATAATTATCTTTAAGCGTCCTTGTTAATTACATCCACATCCGCCACCACCGATACCTTTTCCGCCGGTAGAAGCCTCTTTGCTGAAGTAAATATGGTCATCAACATAGCTTTCCATGGGGTCGTCATCCAGAAGCATAGCTTCTTCAGAAAGCGCCCCTTTTTGCCATGGTTTCACAGGTTCCACCTGAAATGCTGTACAGGCTTGCAGCATTAGCAGTAATGTACCAGCAAGAGTGCATTGGAATATATTCATTATTTGGCCACCAGTTTTTTAATCATGGATTCAATCTCTTTTTTATGACCTTCAATGGAGCCTTGATAGGTTTTTATTATGTAACCTTGTCTGTCGATAAGATAAGAGGTGGGCATTATCTTCACTCCATAAGCTTCGGCTGATTTTCCTTCCCGATCAAATCCGATGGTAAAGTTCGCTGAGTATTTTTTCAGAAATGCGATTGCATCTTTAGGAGACTCATCAAGGGCAATAGCAATGACTTCCAGCCCTTTGTCTTGATAGTGATCTTGAAGTGTGTTCATCCAGGGGAATGATTTGCGGCACGGTATACACCATGAAGCCCAGAAATCGAGATAGACCACCTTACCATGAAATTTGGCCAAATCTACGGTGCCTGCTGCTCCTGGCATCTGAAAGCGAAGCGCTTTGTTGGCTGCAGATACAGTCGATGAGTAAAAAAACAGGAGTAGAAGGCTGGAAATTATGAGGGTGGTCACTGTTCTTTTAAACATTTATATATCCCTTGTTTGCTTTAATTTGATTATTCATTATATCAATAATGGCTATTTTTTAATGTGATAGGTTACTAGGTTTTAAGCTGGTGACGCAACGTACTAAAAACATCCTGATGGGTTGAAAGTTCAATTAGGCGTGCGCCGTGTTTGCGAAAAACACTATTAATACGCTCATGCTTTTCCTGAAAGTAAGCGTGGTACTGATTCCGGAGTTTTTTATTGTGAATATTGAGTACAGATATGTTTTGACCGTTGCTGATGCTATAACGATCAGGTGGTGGTGGTGCAATTTCCAGTGGGTCACGAATTAAAATACCGACAATATCATTGTGTCTGGATAGATAACTGAAATGGCGCTTTGCCTCTTCATCCAGGTGGTAAAAGTCACTTAAAATAAAAATAAGGCTACCAGGATGAGTGATTTTTCTTAATCGGTTGAGCGCTTGAACTAATCCCTGTGCAGACGAATCATTGTCTAAATTTGAATCTAGTCTCTCTAATGTTTTCAAAAGGCGCAACACGCCATGTTGTCGGGCTTTTGGAGGCAGCTCAACATGCTGTTCATCCGAAAAAATAATCCCGCCTACGCGATCACCATGATCTGCCGCTGCCCACGCTAATAAGGCCGTAGCCTGCGCTGCAATCACTGATTTGAATGCACCGCGTGTTGCAAAGTGCATGGAGGCGCTGAGGTCGGTAACAAAAAAAACAGGGCGCTCACGTTCTTCTTTAAATATTTTGGTATGGGGCTGGCCAGTGCGAGCGGTAACGCGCCAGTCCATACTGCGAATATCATCTCCCGGCTGATAAATGCGTGTTTCATCAAAATCCATACCTCGTCCTTTAAATGAAGAGGCATAACTTCCTGATAGTGCACTGCTAACCTTGCGGCGAGTGCCAAACGATAATTGTCGGGATTGATGGTGTAGTTTAATCAGTGACTTAAGAGAAATAGTCACACTACTTTCTCTTTTATTATCGATATTATGAGAGCTGTCTGTTTTTTTTAATAGTGTATTTAACATGATAGCAATTCGATAATTTTAGCTTTTAAGCCCGTTGAAGTGATATCAATGCGCCCCACTGAAATGGGCAGATCAAAGCGCCGAGGGCCACAGCTTCCCGGGTTGATGTAAAGTACATTATCTTTATATTCAATCAGTGGTTTGTGAGTATGTCCGCTGACCACCACATCAAAACCGGCAGCAGCAGGGTCAATATCAATCTCTCTGAGGATGTGAATCGCATAAAAGTGGAAGTTTTCATGCTGGATCACATCAACTTCAGGGGCATGTTGGAGTGACCAGCCGCAATAATCGGTATTGCCACGCACATACATCATGGGCGCTATTTCTGAAAATTTCTGGATGATATTTTCTCCACCAATATCACCAGCATGAATAATCAGCTCTGCACCTTGCATGGCTGCAATGGCTTCAGGTCTCACAAGCCCGTGAGTATCAGATATGACGCCGATAAATCTGTTTTTTGACATAGCTTTATGTTGTTTTTAGCTGGAGTTTTGATTTCGAGTGTAACAAAAAAGCGGGTGTATGTAGGCTCTTTATTTGCTCATGAGCTGATTAAAATTCAGGTCATATTTCCCTAATAACTGTTTCAGTCGATGGCTGTCATTCACTGATTTTTTCTGTTCCCGACTTTGATCAAACAACATTCGTCCTGCTTCCGCCATCGATTTTGCATTTTCACATACTTTAATGACACCTGATAGCTGAATGTGTTCGAATAGATCCAGCTTCGCATGCATTTCTGCGTCCAGAAATTTTGCGGTCACGGCTTTGGGGTTCCACTTTTGTGAGGTAACAGACCAATCGTGCTTTAGACGATTAATTTCATCATTGACTACTTCTTCTGTAATGCGGCCACCGTCTGCAAGGGTTGACATGCGAGTGACGCTGGCATTGAGGTCACGAAAATTGGCGCGCCAAGTGGCATCAGCGCTGTGTGCAAATTTCATATAACGTGTACGTGCAGCTTTGTTGAAACTGACAAGAGTGCCTGCTTTCTGGGTAAAGCGATCAAGCTCGTAATCCAGATTGCTTTCTAAATCTTCGATACGCTCTTTGAGCGAGGGTAGGCGATAGCTCCAGAGATTGATTCGGGCTAACAGATCTTCACGGAATTTACCTTTACGGCTGTCGGAAAGCAGGTCTCGATTAGTGCCAGAAATCAGTTGAAAGTTGCTGTTAACGGGAGTGTCTGATCCAAACGGCATAAAGTCTTTATCTTCAATTGCACGTAATAGCATCGCTTGCTCATCCAGACCCAGCTCGCCAATTTCATCTAAAAACAGAATGCCATCATGTGCTTCCAGCAGTAGGCCGGCGCGTTGTGTGGAAGCCCCTGTGAACGCCCCTTTTTTATGGCCAAACAGGGCGGACATGGCGCTATCGCCGCGCAAGGTTGCGCAGTTAACTTCAACTAATCGGCCCTGAACTTGTCCGCGGTTTTGTTTGAGCTGATAGATGCGTTTAGCCAGTAGTGATTTGCCAACTCCAGTAGGGCCTGTGAGTAAAATGGGATCATCAGAGTTGATGGAAATTTTTTCCAATTGGGTGATGATGTTATTGAATGCTATGTTTTTGGTTTCGATACCGCCCTTTAAATAAACAGTGCCTTCACTATGTTCCCGCGAAAAACGAGATGCAATTTGGTCATACTTTGACAAGTCCAGATCGATGATATGGTGTGTGCCCGATTCGCTGTGGTCTTGAGCAGGTGAAGTTTGTATTAAACGGCCTGGCAGATAGTGTGCTTCGGTTAGAAGGTAGAGACAGATTTGTGCGACATGTGTGCCTGTGGTGATGTGAATCAAGTATTTTTCTTTATCTCGATCAAAGCTGTATTGGCGAGCGAAGTCATGCAGGCAGCCATAAACCTCTTCAAAATCCCATGGGTCTGTCAGCTCAATATGATGATGTCTGACTTCAGTGTTGGGTGATATGCTCTGGATATCTTTGGTGACTTGATCAGCAAGGCGCTGGAAGTGTGGCTGAAAAACCAGCTCCATGCGGTCAATCAATAAATCTTCCTGTTGGCATAAGGAGATCGTGGGCCGCCACTTCTTCCGGCGCCTCTTTCCTCCTCTTTGATCCAGAACCGTCCCTAACAAACTGATTGCTACTGTTTTCATATATCAAAATAAATACAAAAATATCGAAATAGATATGTTTTTAATTATGATGGGATTTTACTTATGAATCCAGATATTTGTTGATCTAAAAAATAATCAATTAAAAACAATATCTTGTGATTATTTTCATGTTTTTTTAAAAAACTGGCACGCTATCTGCAATAGCTGTTTGTAACAAACAACAGAAAGAAGGAGACAAAGCCATGTGCGAAAAATCTTATGAAGTGATGGATGACCATGCAGGGGTTCCTATTAAATCCTGGACTCTGGGTGTTCCATTTGAGGAGCAAGCACGTCAGCAGCTGAGAAATATTGCGAGCCTGCCTTTTATTCATAAATGGGTGGCAGTCATGCCGGATGTACATCTGGGTAAAGGTGCGACCATTGGCAGTGTGGTGTCCACCATTGGAGCGGTGATTCCAGCCGCAGTAGGCGTTGATATTGGTTGCGGAATGATGGCTGTGAAAACGTCGCTAAAGGCAGATCAACTGCCAGACAATCTGAGTGGTGTTCGTGCTGCAATTGAAACGGCAGTGCCACATGGGCGATCTTCCTCGCGT
The DNA here is from genome assembly GCA_964468225.1 of uncultured Gammaproteobacteria bacterium. Lineage (GTDB taxonomy): Bacteria > Pseudomonadota > Gammaproteobacteria > JAADGQ01 > JAADGQ01 > S141-38. The sequence continues at coordinate 9,852 of CAYXVC010000041.1, read as the reverse complement.
GGTCGTCGTATGCCTAAGCGTGATAAAGGCGCCTGGGGTGATTTGCCCGAGGATGTTGCACAGGCGTGGAAGGCCTTGAAGCCGGGGTTTGATCGTTTGTGCGAACAGCATAATCTGTTGAAAAAAACCAATAACGTCAATCATCTGGGAACGCTGGGAACAGGTAACCATTTTATTGAGGTGTGTCTGGATGAGAGTGATGACGTCTGGTTTATGTTGCATAGCGGCTCACGCGGTGTTGGTAATCGCATTGGCACACACTTTATAGACGTAGCCAAGAGAGATATGGAGCGTTGGTTTGTGAACTTGCCAGATAAAGATCTGGCCTATCTACCCGAGGGGAGCGATCACTTTACGCAGTATGTAGAAGCGGTGGAGTGGGCGCAGGAGTATGCACGAATTAACCGCGAAGTGATGATGGCGCGAGTGATTGCTGCAATGCGCAATGAAATATCGATTGCATTTGAGGCACAAGCACAGGCCGTGAACTGCCACCACAACTATGTTTCTCGTGAAAACCACTACGGTGAAAACGTTCTGGTGACACGTAAAGGTGCGGTGCGTGCCCGAGTGGGTGAGTTAGGCATTATTCCCGGCAGCATGGGAGCCCGTTCTTTTATTGTTCGTGGCTTGGGTAACGATGAAAGTTTCCATAGTTGCAGCCATGGTGCGGGAAGGGTGATGTCCCGCACTCAGGCAAAGAAAATTGTCAGTCTGGATGAGCATCTGGAGGCCACGGCGGGGGTGGAATGCCGTAAAGATGCAGGTGTGATTGATGAAACACCCGCCGCGTATAAATCAATTGATGCGGTGATGGCGGCGCAAAAAGATCTGGTTGAAATTGTGCATACGCTGCGTCAGGTGGTTTGTGTAAAGGGATAATAAAGAATGTTGTTTGCATGTTGGAAAACGTGCAAACCAAAAGAGTTTGGCATGACTTGCCTGTGTTAGCGGTTCCGGCTCTATGTCCGGTCTGGCGCATCCGCCGTTGGCGATATGTGTACCAACACAGTCAAGAGGCTAAACACCTGCTTGGTAGCTCAATAAGGTAGAGCGGTGAAATATTAATTCGTTTGTTGTCGGTTCGAGTCCGGCCAAAAGCACACGTTATTGGAACGTGTTTAATGGTAAAGCCTGTATAGGCTGGGGTTCGACTCCCTTTTAGTAGTAAACCAAGGGTGCTTTTGTTTGATATGCGGTTATATCGTATTTCAAGCAGCGGTGTAATTGCCGAATGTGACCGCTTTGGTGAATACGTATGGTATTGAAGTTGATCGAGTTATTGCTTGATGTTTTTGGGCTGGTAAAGGTGAAAATGAATGTAGTGACTCTATTAACCGCTCAATACAGTACTTATTTATTAAATGTGATATTCCGTTTTTACAGCGGAGAGCACCCGACTTTTTATAAAAAACAGTTATTTTAGGAGGCACTATGTTTTTCGTTAAAAAAATTGAAATTGCAGATAACGAAAGGGCTTTCCTGTTTAAGATGAATCGCTTTGCGAAAGTCCTTGAGCCAGGAAGTTATCGTTATTTCGATCTACTTGGCAATATCAAAATCGAACGCTTTGATATCACTCGTCATGAGCTGGATCATAGTTTGGGTAAACTTTTGGTATCAACTTTCGTGGATAAAACCCGTGACTATCTGGAAGCCTATCAACTCAGCGATTATGAAGTAGGGTTGTTGTACCGTGATGGCCAGCTTGTAGATATCGTTGCGCCAGGTAGTTTCAAAATTTATTGGAAAGGGCTCGAACGTACTGAGTTGAAACGGATTGAAATTTCAGAGGAGTTCCGTGTATCAAAGGCTGTATTAGCTCTGCTGAGCCGAGGTCATAAAGCGCTATTGACGCGGCAGGCAGGGCAGGTCATTTACTATACTGAAGTGAATGATCATCATGTAGGGCTGTTGCTGGTTAATGGTAAGCTCGAAGAGATGTTGAAACCAGGGAGCTATGGTTTCTGGAAGTATCACCGTAATGTAGAAGTTAGGCACATTGATTTGCGCCTGCAAAACATTGAAGTGAGTGGGCAGGAAATTCTGACTAAAGATCGAGTCAGCCTGAGGCTGAATCTTTCTGCTGCTTATCGAGTCGGTGATCCACAACTTGCACAGAGTAAGTTGGCGGACTTTAATGACTACCTGTACCGAGAGTTTCAGTTACAACTGCGTGAGGCGGTTGGAACCAAAACTCTGGATCAACTTTTGAGTGACAAAGATGCACTGAATAAGGTGATTATTGATGGTATTCGGCAACGAGTAGAGGAGTACGGCATTTCTATTAAAAGTGTGGGTGTACGTGACATTATTTTGCCTGGAGATATGAAAACTATTCTTAACCAGGTTGTTGAAGCTGAAAAGGCAGCGGAAGCTAATATGATTAAACGGCGTGAAGAAGCAGCAGCGACACGATTGCTGCATAACACGGCCAAAATGATGGAAGGTAACTCAACATTGATGCGTCTGAAAGAGCTCGAGGTCTTGGAAAAAGTCACTGAGCGTATTGGAAATATTCACGTCTATTCAGGTTTAGAGGGGGTTATGACTGATTTAGTGAAAAGTCCAGCATTGATTAAATAGTTAAGTGGTGGCTCGGAATAAGCCGAGCCACTCAATAAAAACTGTACAAATCATTGTAGAGCATTGCTTATTAAAGCATGTCGCTTTACTCTATTTATATCATTCATTAATAAAGATAAAGGTATGTTGAAAACCAAGTTTTTCAGCAAGTTTCAATCATCCATCTTATTAAAAGGTACTTTTAAATTCTCATGAAATCTGAAGGTTTTACTACAAAAATTTTGCATAATGATCGTCAAAGCACGATTGAGCATGGCTCACTGCACAAACCCATTCATACTTCAGTTGCATTTGAATATGGTGATGCACGGGCACTGGCGGATGTTTTTCAAGGAAAGAAGAGTGGTTATTCATACGGTCGTCAAAATAATCCGACCACATCAGCGCTGGAAGATAAAGTAACGTTGATGGAAGGGGGCGTGGATTCTATTTGCTTTGCAACAGGAATGTCGGCGATTACTTCAACCATAATTGCTTTGCTGCGTGCGGGAGATCATCTGATTTCAAGTGCTTTTTTGTTTGGTAATACCAACAGCCTGTTTAATACGCTAAAAACGCTGGGTATTGAAGTCACCTTTGTTGATGCGACGGATGTGAATAATGTGGCGGCGGCGGTTCAGCCTAATACCAAAACGGTGTTTGTTGAAACAATTGCCAATCCATGCACTCAAGTGAGTGATCTTGAAGGGATTGGTGATTTTTGTGAAAACAGGAATCTACTTTATATCGTTGATAATACTGTCACATCACCTTATCTTTTCCTGCCTAAATTTGTAAAAGCAGGGCTGATTATTAATTCATTAACCAAATACATCGGTGGTCATGGTAACGCGTTGGGTGGTGCTGTCACTGAAACAGGAATTTACGATTGGTCTCGATTTGAAAATATTTATGATAACTACAAAAAAGGGCCAACTTCTAACTGGGGGCTTTTACAAATAAAGAAAAAAGGGCTTAGAGATACAGGAGGGACTATATCGCCCGAATCGGCTCATTATCTGGCGATTGGTGCGGAAACATTGGCATTGCGAATGGAACGTTCTTGTGAGAATTCTGTGGTATTGGCTGATTTTTTTGATTCGCACCCAAAAGTTAAAAAAGTATTTCACCCGAGTATTAAAAATCATCCAGAACATGAGCGTGCTCAGAAATTATTCAAACGTTTTGGTTCATTAATGAGTATCGAACTGACGGATCAAGTGGATTGTTTTGACTTTCTAAACTCATTGGAGGCTGTGGTTGCTTCGAGTAATTTAGGCGATAACCGGACGTTAGGTATTCCAGTGGCTCATACTATTTTTTATGAAATGGGGCCAGAGCGTCGTGCTTCAATGGGAATTTCTGACAGCATGATTCGGTTGTCGATTGGCATTGAAGACCAAAATGATTTGCTGGATGATTTTGCTCGGGCATTAATATAGTTTGGCCTATCCAGAAACTGCGGAGCATTCGCAGTTTCACTATCAGAAAATGCCAAGAGGCATGCCATATTTAGCTATGACGCATTCACCATTAAGACCACAATTACGGGTTCCAGATAAATCGTCTTATATAGCAATTTTGTTTGTTGTTTGAACTGTGCTCGCTTGTTCGTATCATCAATATTTAATTGTGATGCTAATTCTTCTAATGCTGATCCCTCTCCTTTTTGTATAGCTATCCGCAGTGCTTCGAAATTTTGATCGGTATAGTTTTTTATCACAAGGAGTGCTTCTGTATAACTAAACCCATTGATTTTTTTATCTTGTTTTCGAACAGGGTATAAAGATGTAAAGCGGTTTATTAAAGCATCGGTCACCAGTTCAGTATTTTGGAAATAGTTTGATTTGTTTGTGATCAAGTCATTCCTGGCTTCATCACGTTTATTCGATTTTATTCCCGCAACACTAAGTGCGCCCTCAAGTACTTTTCCTCCTCCTTGCATCACATCCTGGCGAATAGTGAGATAATTTTGTGTGACATAGGCATCAACTTTTTTTCGTTTCGCGTTATAACTGGTATTTTCAATGACCGTGCCAAGAATTGCACCAGGCAATTCGAGTGGTGAAGGTAAGTGGCTGGCACTATCACTGGCGCAAGCGTTTAGAACAAGTGCTAATACGAATATAAGAACAGGTGACAGACCCAATGATTTTAAAAGGTTATTGTTTTTCATTAGAGTGACCCATAAACCTCAATGCTTCTAGCACCCGTATTACCACCATTACTGCTTATTACCTGAAATTTTAACGTTTGTTGTTGAGTGTCAGGAATATCGAATTGATAGAGTTGATTGGCATTGCGAAGGTCAAATATACCCAGTGAAGTACCGTCAGTCGTAAGAACCTCAAACCGCGCAATTTGGGCGCTGCTTTCCATCGTTCTCGTCCAAAATCCGATGCCTGTAATAGTGTATGGTTTATCGAGAGTAATTTCTATGCTTGCGTTGTTTCCATCACCGTTAGATGACCACTCTGTGTCAGGGTCATCATCAATGGCATTATTGGCTCCAAAGTTGCTGCTGTTACTGCCATTATTCCAGTTACTGCTCACGCTTGCGATGCTTGCACCTAATGAACTCAGTGCAACATTGCTCCCTAAACTAATTTTGGGTTGGGTATCTTGTTCGGTCATGAACGTGAAGTTTGTTGATTGATACAGTTTTCCTGATGGGTCGACAACGATGGTGTTGTAATGGTAAGTCGTTTCAGCGGAAAGTGCCAAAAGTTGAAAGGAGTGCTCTGTTGTGGCCATGCCACCTGCCATGCGTGTCGACAGGCCAAAGTTTGCTGATTTTCCATAGGCTGTACTTGCAAGCGTTGCTTTGTCAGTTTCAAATTGAATGGTAGCGCTATTGGAAGTGACTTCTGAACTACTGGGTGCGACCTGCCAGATTTCAGATGCGTTGCTTAAATTATCAACATCCATCAGTTGAGTGACTGTTTTTTCAATGAGATTTATATCACCGTCCGGGTTGCGGGTGGCTGTAAAGTGAAAGGTTTGAGAACGTTGTACATTGTTGGCCGTATCAAAGGTGGTCAGCATGGCGCTGTAGCGCATATCGGCCGTGAGTGTGAGTTCAAGGCTATGCTCTTTGACCGGGCTGCTCATATCCATTGATTGCAATTGGGTAAAGATTTCTGCATCTGAATTTGCTTCGCCTAAATTAACTGCACAGAGCACTGGTTCATCCGAATTAAAATGGAGCCACCAGCTTTTTGATTCTGTGTCGTAATTGATTTTTACAATTGTATTGTCAATATCATCACTCTTTGGATCACTGTTGCCACCACAGCTTGTAATAAATAGTGAAAATATTAATAAGAGGGGGAGGGTGAGAAGGTGAAATGAGCGAAGTTTTTGCATGGTTATTGTTCCCCGATTATTCTTATATTTGAGTGACAATGGAGTGTATCATCTCACGATAGAGTAGTTAGAATCAGTGACTTTGTCACACAATCCTTTTATACGTTAAACTAAAATCATCTGATTATGCTGAAAATTTCCCAAAATATTTCGATTCCCTCTAATGAAATTGAACTTTCAGCGATTCGTGCGCAGGGAGCAGGGGGGCAAAATGTCAATAAAGTATCTTCAGCGATTCATTTGTCTTTTGACATCAATGCATCATCTCTTCCCGAGTTCTATAAACAACGATTATTGAACCTGAGAGATCGGCGTATTAATAAAGAGGGCGTGATTATTCTTAAGGCGCAGCGCTTTCGTACTCAAATTAAAAACAGGGAGGATGCTCTTGAACGGTTACAGGAATTAATTAAAAGTGTAGCCGTTGTGCAGAAAGCCAGACGGCCCACCAAGGCCACTCGAAGCTCTCAAAAAAAACGACTTGATAGCAAAACCCAGAGAGGTAAAACGAAGAAGTTGCGGGGGCGGGTTTTTGATGACTAAGGAATGGACACACAATGGCTTTCCCTCGCTACGTTGAAGAACCATTGGAGTAGCGAAACAGTACCCAATCATCTCCGGCGTTGTCAGTTTTTGCTTGGCAATCGCATCCATCACTGTATTCACACCAACACCAAAGCAGGCACATACCATGCGTCCGACATCCACTTGTCCAACGGGGGGTGTTCTGGATCACCCGAAATGGAAATAGCGGCTGGTAATATTATATATTGATAATATTATTTAGATGTAATATTATATCCTGATGTGATACTGCTAATGGTTATTGGGTGAATATGTTTGGCTCTATACGATTTTATTTTTTTACTCTTGTGCTCTTTATTGTTTCTTTTGCACCTCAAGCGAATGAGCAAAAACTTACGATTCAACAAGCGATTGATTTGGCATTAAGCCAAAACTATCTACTTGCCGCAGAGCAAGCGGGAGTGGATGCTGCTCAAGCAGGGGTGTTGCGTGCGGAGCGTTCTCGCTGGCCGACGGTGACGGCTTATAGCTCTATTTCACGAACAGATTCTCCTCTTCAGGCTTTTGGTAGCAAGCTGGAGCAGTCTCGTATTTCTGCAAATGATTTTGATCCAGACAATCTGAATAATCCCGATGCAGTGACAAACTTTCAGACACGAGTGGAAATAGTCGCGCCGGTTTACAGAGGGGGAGCCATTGCAGCAGGTCAGCAGAGAGCAGGAGCTTTGGCGGATGCCCGTGTTGCCGCCAGGCAGGGATTGCAGCAACAAATCATATTTGAAGTCATCAAAGCGTATAGCGAAACCATTCAGGCCGAAGCTCAAATTTCGGCAACTCAAAAAGCGTATCAGGCAGCAAAAAATCATCAGAAAACAACCCAGGCACTACTGGAAAAAGGCATCGTTATCACAAGTGATTTGATGGATGCCGATGTGCATCTGCTGGATGTCAATATTGCACTGACTCAATCAAAGCACGCACAAGCCCGAGCGGAAGATCGCCTGCGTGACCTGTTGGGCGTTGGTGTTGAAACGCAGCTTGAACTAGAGCATTTTGAGTTACAAATAGACTTTGATGAGCATAAAATTACTGATTGGGTGCAGTGGGCTACAACACATCGTTCCGATTTGATCGCACTACAACAGCAGATCAAAGCATCGCAGAGTACGATTGCCGAGCGGCGTTCTGCTTTCAAACCTCAAGTGGCGATTAAAGCGGCACAGTCATGGAACAGTGATTCAATCGCCATTGAAAATGGCAATACGATGATTGCAGGGGTGGTTGAGTGGAATCTGTTTTCTGGCGGTACTGATAGAGCCGCGCTGGATGTGGCGATTGCTCAAAGCTCACAACTGCGTTATCAATTGCAAGATAAGCAGCAGCAAATCAGACGAGAGGTGATGGATGCCGCTCGTCAGTTATCAGAAGCCCGATACCGAAAGCAAGCACGGGAGCAAGGACTTAAGCAGGCCGAAGAAGCGTTGCGAATCCGCACCCTTCGTCATGATCAGGGGTTGGAAAACACAACAGATTTATTAATGTCGCAAGCACAGGCGGATTCCGTCCGGGTTGAATTTATCCGATCCGGCTTTGATGTCACGCTGGCTCAGGCGGCACTTTTTATGGCGGCAGGAAAATTAACACCGGAGATTGTTCAATGAAAGGTCACTTTATGAATCGAGCGTGGTTTCCCATGATCGCGGTTACTTTAGTTCTTGGTGGTATCACGGGCTGTTCAGACCCGGAAGAGACTCTGATGGAAACAACCCCTGAAACCATCAAAGCAGAACTGTATACCGTAACAGCGACGGATTTAGTCTCTGAGTACACCACCAGCGGTATCGTAACATCAGATCATCGGGTGGCGATCAGTTCAAGATTGTCGGGTTATATTCGTGGCATCAAAGTGCGTGAAGGCACGCGAGTCAAGAAAGGCGATGTGCTGTTTCGTATCGATCCTGTGGATGCCAAACAGACATTGGCGCAGGCCGAAGCAGATTTGGCCGATGCTGCGTCAGATCGGGATCGCTTTAAAAGTTTGTTGTCAGACCATGCAATCAGCCAGCAGCAGTTTGATAAAACAGAGCTGCGTTATAAAGTTGCCAAGTCGAAAGTGGCTCAGGCACGCAATCAGTTAACCTATGCCGAAGTGCGCGCACCACTCAGTGGTGTAATCGTTCAGAAGAAAATGAACAGTGGTGATCTGGCATCACCGGGTATGCCGATTTTAGTTCTGGAAGATCCTTCGCACCTTTTGGTAGAAACACACATTTCCGAGCAGTATCTTTCCGATATTCAAGTCGGTGAATCGGTGCAGTTGCACATCGCTTCCATTGAGGAGCCCGTTATAGCGACGGTTAGACAAGTGGTGCAGGCGGCGGATGCGGGGTCGTATCAGTTTCTGGTGAAGCTCTCCCTGCCCGCCAGTAAAAATATTCACCCGGGCATGTTTGCCGAGGTGGTCTTCAACGTCGGGCAGCGTCAGGGTCTGGTCATTCCAGAATCAAGTATCGCGCACAGGCATGGAATGACGGCCGTTTACCTAGTGGATGATCAAAATATTTTACGCTACCGATTGGTACGTTTGGGGCAAGTGCAATCTGCAGGTACCGAAGTGGTGGCGGGGTTAAGTTCAGAGCAACGTATTGTATTGAATCCTGATGCACTCCCACAGATTAAAAGCGGCCTTCAAGTGGTTAAAGGGGAATAACCGATGGCTGATACAGAACCGAAACTGAATATTGCAGGCCGCTTGGGCAAAGCGGCGATGGAATCAAATATCACGCCGATCATCAGCGCTCTGATTTTTATCATCGGAGTGGTGGCGTTGATGATTACACCACGAGAAGAGAATCCACAAATTGATGTGCCTGCCGCCAATGTCATCGTGCAGATGCAGGGAGCCAGTCCCGAAGAGGTGCAAAATCTGGTGGTCAGACCGCTGGAGATGGTGCTTCGGGAGATGACGGGCGTGGAGCACACTTATGGAATGGCGATGGATTCGCTGGCGGTAGTCACCGTAATGTTTGAAGTGGGGGCGAATAAAGAAGTCAGTCTGGTGAAGCTTTATGACCGCATCATGCAAAATCTGGATCGCATTCCTCCCGGAGCCTCACAGCCTTTGATCAAACCTCTGGATGTCGATGAAGTGCCGGTTTCAGTGATCACGCTGTCATCGAATGATGTGGATGAAGTGTTACTCAAACAGCTTGCTGAGCGTGTTAAAGAGCAGATTATTCCACTGGAAGGTGTCTCCGTGGCAAACACCATTGGTGGGCGTGATCGTGAAATTCGCATTATGCTGGATCCTGCTCGTCTTGCGGCGTATCGCATTCCGCTAGACACGTTGCACCAAGTACTGGTCAGTGCCAATGCAGGTGGGCCGGTGGGCGATAT
>CAYXVC010000040.1:0-17716 GCA_964468225.1 uncultured Gammaproteobacteria bacterium | reverse complement strand
GAGTGAGCTATAAATGCTTTTTCGTCGGTATTCCCGTTTTGAAAAGCTGTCCGGGTTGTTGTAGAGCGAAAAAGATAGCGTGTGGTTGAGGCGGCCACTCCAGCGTGAAGTGAATGATTTGCTCAATGAAGTATTGATGGCGTGCTTTTGGTAGGCGTAATCGTCACCGTCCGGATTTTTATTCCGATTAATGGTCAATGTATAGCTTGGCGTGAGTAACCAAGTGTCGAAAAACCGAGTGCTGTAGGAAGTGACTGCGGTGTAACGCTCTGCGCTGAGTGAAGGGTTTGAGAGTGAAATATAATCGTTAAGTGATAATGATAGTGATAGCAGTTGTGGTGGCGCTACTTTTTTAAGAGCGTCGGGTGTCGTGAGTGGAGGTAAGGTTTCCAGTCTGGTACGGACGGTTGCGCTGATGTTTTGAGTCTGACTGACTCTTGTTTCATCGAGAAGGCTGGACTGATCCGTTTGAGTGTAACCGATATCCAGACTGTTTCGGTGATCCCCCCATGTGAATGTGGCTCGGTTTGTGCTGTTGAAAAAATCTACGCCCGCATCAATATATGAGGTCAGAGATGGGGAGAGTGCGAGCGCTAACTTCAGCTTTCTGGTTACTTTATAATTATAAGTGAGGTTGAATGAAAGGTCCGATCGGATATCAATAGTCGGTTTGGCGCGAAAATCGAAAAATGGGCGTTCGCTACTGAGAAAAGGATTATCATCAGCGAGCAATGTTTGATTCAGGTTGTAGGCAAAACCATTGATCTGTTTATTTAGAAAATTGAGCCTCCGTGCCGCACTTTTTGCGGTGGAGCCGCCGCTTAAATTATTTGCAAGTTGGCCATAAATGCGGGCCGCTTTAAACTCATTCCATTGTTGATGGTGTATTGCTGCCATATTAAGTTTGACACGACTGTTGTCAGGATTGATATCCAATACCTTTTGATACTCGGTTAAGGCTGCATCCAGATAGTTATGCTGTGCGTAAATTGCAGCAAGATAATAGTGTGTTTCAGCATTGTCTTCCGGGTAAGTAGCAATGATGTCGAGCAATGACCTTGCCGCTTTGTCATAATCACTTGATGCAATCCATGATTTCACACCAATCATTTTGAGTTGTTTTTCAATTTTTTCATTATCGAAGAGTTCATTAAGATTTAACTCCATGACTCTGCGATAGGATTTACTGGCTTTTTCGTATTCTTGAAGCTGAGTCTGAACATCTGCGAGTACATAATGGGCTTTGATATTATCGGGCTGGGATTTGACCGTTTTTTCCAGGTGTTTAGCAGCTTTTTTTGCATTATTCTGGCTCAGGTAAATGAGTCCGATCGTGTATTGTATCTGGCTGTTTTCAGGGTTAATCGCAATGGCTTTTTCAAAATATTTCAGCGCTTGGCGTGTATCGTTTTCCTGAAGTAATTTATTACCATAGGCGATATAAATTTTGGGAAGCACCAATCGGGTTCTTTGTGTGACAGCTTCGTTGTTGTCTAGGTTTAAGGCGGATTCAAAGTGCTTTAATGCGCCAGGAAAGTCGCCTTTCTCCACAAGCAAAGTGCCATAATGTGCATGTGCAAGGGCGTATTCGGGGTTGATTTTTAGCACTGTTTTGAAAGTTTCTTCTGCTTTCTTGTATTGTTGTTGTTGTTGGTAGATGGTGCCGGTTGTGAGAAGAGCTGTAGTGTTGTTTTTATCCGAGGTGAGTATGGGTTGCATGGCCTTTAGAGCGAGATCATACTTTCCTTCATCCTTAAGCAGTTCTGCAAGCTGAAGGTGGATCATGTTGTCATCCATTTTTTCAGGTTGAATGTTGCCACCATGTTTAAGTGTTAAAACCTTTTTTATGTGCGCTCGTGAATTTTCCATGTCCCCTTGTTGTGCAAGCAGTGTTGCCAGTTTTTGGTGTGCTATAAATTTCCAGCGAATAGCATCGGTTGGGTCGTCCATAAGATCTGCCACCTGGGCGGCAACCATTTCCAGCTTCCTGAATTCATCAATCGCAGCATTGATATTCTCCAGGCTCTCATAAAGAGTGGCTAGAGAGTGGCGCAATGTCAGGTTTTCAGGAGCGAGGGCAATACTTTTTTTGATGTATTGAATGCCTTTGTTATAGGCTTCTTTGCTGATATATATTTGTCCAATACGGTAATAGGCTTCTATATAGCCAGGTTTGAGAAACAGCGCTTCTTCGAAACGCATAAGTGCGTTGTCATAATCGCCTTTGGCAAGAGCTATGTTGCCTCTTTTAAGTAAAATAGGGGCGGTGCTGGCTTCGGGTAGGTCTTCTATGTTTATGGGTTCGGCACGGGTTGCTTTTTGAAAAATGAAAAAGCTCAGTACAACAGAAAGTAGTGCGGTGGCGATGAACTTATTATCACGCAAAATCATATAGGGCCGGATTGCTTGTCAGGTTTTATAATTGTTCGTTGGTGCAGTGCTGGATCGAAAAAGTTCCACAAGGCTTTGAGTTCAAGCGTGCATGGGAAATAAATTGTTGGCACTAGTATAGACTGGATTAGTCAGGTACGCATACTAAGAAGATGTTAATTATAGATTTAGTTAAGCGACGGAATGCCCTTTAAACTTTATGCTTAAAATACTTGACGTTGTAACTGATGTATAGGTAAGATGCTAGACAGGGGTTGTTGGAAACATTTTTCAAGGCAATCTTAACAATAATAAAGACCGTGTTTTTTGGGAGGGTATAATAATGAATATACGCATATTTACAGTCGCAGCCGCTGTGGCTCCGATGTTGAGCGGAGTTGTTTACGCGGTAGAACCCGCGCCAGTGCCATTTGATGGCTGGTATGTTGAAGATGGACAGATCGTTGATATATTAGGTGGTGTTGATCTGATTCGTGATGATGGCTTTTTGCAATCACAGTTTAGTGTTGATGGGCAGTCTTATATCCGTCAGGTTATTGTCGATAATGCAGATCCACGGATGTTTGGTGCACCCACCAATGGTACTTCAGCTACGCTGGGTTTTTCGGATGAGTCAATTATAAAAGTCGACTATACGCAAAACATTTCAGCGCCATTACAGACCGATGGTGTAATGTTGAAATCGCAAATCCGTGACTATTTTACTTCAGCAGATGGTGGTGGTCCTGTTATCGGTCGCCCGTATGGCACAGGCAGTGCCACTGATGCGGCTTACCGGTTTGATTTGATTTCGGTGATCAACACAGGTTGGGCTACAGAGAATAACGGTGTCGAAGTTGATATTGGTAATACCTACTATATCGGTAGTGGTTCTACTGGTACGGGCGCCGACATGGCGATCACGGGTCAATCATTTAACTTCGGCTTTTGGTTAAATACCGAGTTCGATATTAATAATGTTCAGACGGGTGGCGCACTCTTAATGACTCAAGGGGTTGCTCTGGATAAAAACGGCTTGGAAACGGCTGCAGGTGATAGTACATCGTTTGTATTTGAGGAGCTTGCTGGTGCGAGCACGACTGCTGCTGGTGGGTCGACAGGTGTTACCGGATTATTTTCTGATATTGCAGGTTACACACCACAAGTGACATGGGAAGCAGGTGATCGTGTTCAGGTCTTTGGTATTGGGCAGAGTATGCAGCTTGGTTTAGGTGGTGCGGGTGATTTTGGCCACATACAAGCCACCAACTATGGCACTGACGGTACTGTGAAACAGATTGGCTTTGCAAGCACTGGTGGCGGACAACGTCAAGCTGACATTCGCAAACAGGGCGGCTTGGATTCATGGGCAACTAACGCAGATTTTGCCGCAGCTTTCCCACGTCCGCTTGAGCTGTTCTCGGATGATATGGACGGTATTCCTGAACGTGGTGAGCCTGATAATAATGGCTGGACTCCAAATATTCCACCGGTTGGCACGGCAGGTCTTTCAGGGTTATTGCTACCTCATCCACACGGTTACTCTGAAGATCGTCCTGAGCCAGGTGATATTAATGATCCTGCTGTTGGTGGAAATGGAACTTCAGGTATTCCAGGGTATTCAGCGCCAGGTGAAGGAAATGCAAATCAGGCGCCTGTTGTTGAAGGTGATAATACCGTGGGCGGTACTCAGAACGTATCAGATGGAAATACCATTGTTGAAACAGGAGTGGGTCCGACTGGTACAGGTGCTACCGCAACAGTACCTGCGGGCAGTAACGGTTCTTTAGCTCCTCCAGCAGGTCCAACAACTGGTCCAGTGGTTCCAGCTCCGGCAGCTGATCCAGTAGTTACTGATCCAGTACTTCCAGCTGATCCTGTAATGTAAGCAGTGTCATAAGGAAAACCATATCGCTGTATTGCTTTATGGTGTAGCATAAAAAATGGGGAAGAGAGTAATCTCTTCCCCTTTTTTATGGGCTATTTTTTAATCTAAGTTATGAAAGCATCTCTGCTTACTCGGTACAAAACTCTTAGTCTTTAAAATCAGACTTTCTTTTCAATTAATGCGTATGCAGAATGATTGTGAATGGATCCAAAGTTTTCTGATTCAACGGTATAAGAGAGAATGCGTGAGTCTTGGTGAGCGGGCAGTGGGTCGGGCAAACATGGATTTAAGAAACCTTCAGGCCAGAAGGAAAAGCATCCCGTCAGGCTGGTTGATAGAAGAATCCAAGGAAGGTTCTACGTTGCATTATTGATCTCCCAAAGATTGGCTTAGATCAAGCACGCTTTGTTTGACTTCAGCGGCGGTTGCTGTGATGGGCATTGCTTCGCCAAAACTGACTACGAGGCGGCGTTTCCAGCCTGATTTTCCTAGTTCATACTGCTTTTTGGCAGAGCGTGAGAAGCGACTTCCCCACAAACCATGCAGATAAAAGGGAATGATGGCGCCATGTACGCCATCCACAGTCTTTTCAAAGCCACGCTTGAAATCATTTAATTCTCCGCTACGGCTGATTGTACCTTCAGGGAACAGACAAATAATTTCCCCCGCCTTTAATGCTTCATTTGTTTTTTGTAATGCAGTTTTACTGCTGCTGGATGCAATAGGAATGACATTGACAAAATTGAGAAACCATTTTAAGTACCAACGTTGATAGTAGTGGCGATCTATCACAAAGCGGATCGGGCGTGGGCTGGCAAGCTGTACAATGGCCCAATCGAGCCAGCTGATATGATTGCCCAGTAATAGTACAGAGCCTTGTTTGGGCAGATGTTGCAGGTTTTGCACATCGACATGATAGACACTACGAAAAAGCAGACCGAGCAGGAAGATAATCATTGGGTGGACAAGCAGTTTTATGGTGTAGAGTGAACCGATCAGTGCAATGAGTGCAATCATATAAAGTAGCCCGATACTTTTAAGGCCAATCACAGCAAATGAGACCGTCATGATTAAAAAACTGAGCATGGTCAGATTTTGTACCCAATTATTGCCCGCTAGTATGGTGGCGCGGTGCTCGTCGCTGGCGTGAAGCTGGATCAGTGAGTTCAGCGGAACAATAAATAGCCCTCCAAACACGCCAAAAATAATAAATGTGATCGCAAGTGATTCAAATGATTGCAACTGAGGTATGAGTGCTAGCGTGACCATAATACCGATAGCTCCGATCGGTATTAGCCCCTTCTCAACGCTATGATGTGAAGCACGTCCGGCGAGCAGTGAGCCGACTACAATACCAATGCCTGAGCAAGCGAGAATGCCTTGAATGATAACGGTATTGGTTTCTTGCAATACCTCTTTTGCAAATGCCGGGAAAGTAGCCAGTGCCACTTGTGAAATCCCCCAGAAGATTGAGAGCCCGATAATCGATAGCCAAATGATTCGTTGGTGACGAATGGCATAAATATTACGACGCAAATAGGTGCCATTAAAATAGCTTCGACGATCAAAGGTTTGAGTTGCATCACCTTTCACTATTTCAGGTAGGCGATAGGCAAAAAATAGTTCGACGATTGCGCACAAAACCAGCAACCAGCCGATGGGTGCAATGGTTTTTAAAATCATCTCTTCGTCTGTGATGGTGTGGCCTTTCAAATAAGTTTCAAAGGCGATGGAGAAAGCAAATATACCGGCCAAAATTGCAATAATCGTTGTGGCTTGAACTAAGCCATTGGCCATTGCTAACCGCTCCTTACCAGCCAGCTCTCTGATATAACCGTATTTTGAAGGTGAATAAAAAGCGCTTTGTATCGCCAGAGCTAATGTCATCAAAAATGCACCCTGATACCAGCCTTTGTAATAACAGAGGGTGATCATGAGCGTTAAAATAACTGCACACCAAGCACTTATTCGCATCACTTTGGGTTTGGCAAAGCGATCCGATAGAAAACCGGCGGGTGAAAAAAGTAGAATAAATGGCAGCAAAATAAGGGCGTTGACTATGGCAATCAGAATGATCTGTATCTGTCCATCATAGACTTTAAATACAGTATTCTGAATGATGATTTTATGCCCAAGATCAACAAAAGCATTGAGAAAAAGCATCACCAAAAAAGGCAAAAATCCCTGTCGTCGTAAAATACCGTTCATTGCTTATAGTGCATTTTTGTAGTGAGGTGTTGATCCAGCTCATGAAGACGCTGTGGTGTGCCAATATCAATCCATTGGCCACGGTAGCGTTCCCCCGTGACTTGGTTGGCTAGCATCGCTTTACGCAATAGAGGAGCTAAAGCAAATCGACCACTTTTTTGTTGTTTGAACAGGTCAGGGTGATAAAGGCCAATGCCGCTGAAGGTAAGGCGCGGGCCTTTTTTATCATGAACTCTATTACTCGCTGAAAGCACAAAATCACCTTCTGGGTTATGTGCTGGATTATCGACAAGAATCAAATGAGCAAGGGCATTCGGTTTGAGAAAAAGGGAGGCTGGTAGTGGGTAATCTGTCCAGATATCACCATTAATTACTAAAAAAGGGGAACTTCCTAGAAGTGGTAAGGCTTGGTGGATTCCTCCGCCTGTTTCCAATCCACCTTCAGGTTCGGCAGAGTATAAAATATTGAGCCCATAGCACTCACCATTGCCGAGCTTGTTTTCAATTTGTTGCCCTAAATGAGCGTGGTTAATCACAACTTGCTTAAAACCTGATTCGGCGAGTGCAATCAAATGGTATTCGATCAGTGATTTTCCTCCTACTTGCAACAGAGGTTTTGGTGTGCAGTCTGTGAGTGGGCGCATACGCTCTCCACGTCCAGCTGCAAGAATCATTGCTTTCATTGAATAAGGGCGCTTCTTTTTCGTTTACACCCCAAGGCTAGAAACATGGATGCCAGCAACCGCATTTTTAGTTGGAATATGTCTTTTCAGGGTTACTTCAACGTCCATATCAAGGGCGTATAGACAGCGATATAAGCGGTCAAATGTAAAACCGGATAAATGTCCGTTTGCAATTTGTGAAACTTCTGGCTGTGTAATTCCTAATAATTTAGAAGCAGACTTTTGTTTTAAACTTTGCTCTTGAATTAAGGCATTAATTTGTCGTGCCAATTTGGTTTTTGCCAGGCGCTCATTCCCATTGGTCAGCTCATCGAAAGGATGAGCGGTTGTTACAATGGTGTTTTCATTATTTGCAGAGTTTGTCATGATAGTCTCTCGCTTTCTTTAAACGTTGCTCAATAAGTTGTATGTGGCTTTTTGGTGTTGAAATTCCTTTCTTGTTTTTCATTCATACTTCATTTATATTAAATATCATATAATAAATCAAGTAAAAACTGAATTTAAGGGGTGTAAACTTTTAGGTTTATCATTCTTGATGATAATTGCCATTTAACCAAAGCAGGCGAATTGTTAGCAACAACATTGAAAATAAAGTTATTAAAATTTTTCAGTAATTCCTGCCTAAAAGTATCACTATTATTGAAATCGTAACACCAGCGTGTTACCTTTTACTCCGTCGTGCCACTCCCGAGACTGCGACGGCTAACTATAGTAAATGTAATTAAACCATTTTGGAGTTTTTAAATAAGATGTCGGAGCATAGCTTTCTGTACAAAACAGCATTAGTAATCACAGCAGCAATTCCTCTGCTATTAGGCGGAACCTCTTTAGTTCATGCCCATGGCGAATCAATTCGAGGTGGTGGCTCTGGTAGCATTAACTCAGTAGGTGCTGCTATTCTTGAAGAGAAAGTGATTGGTTTGCGTTGGGATGCCCGCCGTTATGAAACATTTACAGATCAGCAGTTGATAGACTTCAGAGACGATGGCGAAGATGTACATATGCACTCCAGTGAAGATGCCTATTTCCTCTCATTTGGCTTCCCAGTCAATGAGGATATGGATGTCAGCCTCATGATGCAATATAACAATTTTAAAGGTTTTAAAGATAATGGCGATGCTAACGCCAGCGAATGTTTTGAAAATACCCCCGCAGTGACTGGCAATCCAGGAACGGCCAACTGCATCTCATCCACCGCGGAATCACCTGGATTCGGTGATATGTTAGTCACGGGTCGTTACCGTTTTTACAACGATGGTGATAACCAGTGGACCTCTGTTTTCGGTGTGATTCTGCCCACCGGAAAAATCACCAACAAAACCGATATAAACAAAGGCACTGGCAAAGATGAAATCATTGGCACACACAACCAGCCAGGAAGTGGTGCGATTATTTTTCAAGGTGGTTTGGCTTACAGCGGTCATCTTACAGAAGGGGTTGCGATTGATGCTGATGCGATCTATCGTTTTGGCACACAAGGCGCTAAACAGTTTCGCACAGGCAACTCTTGGCAGTTTGATGTGGCAGCAAGCTTTGCTCACCACAGCTCAATCGTGCCAGTTATTGAACTCAATGGCATCTTCTTTGAGCAAGATATTGAAAATGATGAGATCAAGACAAACAGCGGTGGTGATGTGGTTTACTTATCACCCGGAATCAATTTTAATATCAACGATAAACAGGGTGTTTACCTTAATGTTTCATATCCTATCTACCAAGAGTTAACGGGCATCTCTAACGACGAAAAATATCGCTGGAGCCTGGGTTGGAGTACAGCCCTTTAATCAATGATCGGAGATCATTATGAAAAATAGACTATGGTTTAATCGATTATTAACCAAGGGAATAATCATGATCGGTATGGTGGGTGCAGTTGTGCCCGCCTACGCTCACTTTCAGATGATTGTCCCTTCCGATGAGATTATTTCTGCGGGTGAAGGTCGTCAACTCAATCTTGACCTTATTTTTACCCATCCTTTTGAAGGCATGGGGCTCAACATGAAAAAACCAGAGCGCTTCGGTGTCTGGGTCGCAGGTAAAGAGATTGACTTGTTGAGTACACTGCAAGAGACGAGCTATCAGGATCGTGCAGGTGATACATTATCCGCCTATAAGAGTGTTTATAAAATTCGTAAGCCGGGTGATCATCTGTTCTTTGTCGAACCTCAGCCTTACTGGGAAGCTGCCGAAGAACGCTTCATTATCCACTACACAAAAACCGTCGTGAATGCTTTTGGCATGGAAGAGGGTTGGGATCATGAGTTGGGGCTGCCGGTTGAAATTGTTCCGCTGACAAGACCTTATGGGCTTTGGACTAATAACCTGTTTCGAGGCGTGGTCAAACACAACGGAAAACCTGTACCTTTTGCCCGTGTTGAGGTGGAATATTATAACGAAAAAGGTGAAGTGACTGCACCTGCTGACCCTTTTATTACCCAGATTATGAAAACAGATGCCAATGGCGTGCTCTCTTATGCAATGCCTAAATCAGGTTGGTGGGGAATGGCTGCGTTGATTGAAAGCGAAGAAACCATGAGCCATGATGGCAAAAACTATCCCGTTGAACTAGGCGCTGTGCTGTGGGTCAAAACACACGACATCAAGAGATAACAGATGAATCAAACCTTTAGTTTTGCCCGCCTTGCAACTATCTTGAAAAGTACTGATTACCGGTTTTGTTATCATACTCTGCAGTGGTTATCTCGCTGCTATATTTAATATCGCACTGTCTGTCGGTATGAACCTGGAGGCCATAGCCGATCATTATGCCGATAGCTGATGAAATCAGAAAAAACAATCCATAATTTATTCATAAAGGAAGCATCATGATTCTGAATATTCGTAACCCGCTATCGTACCTGTTTACCCCTATGCTGGCAGTTTGTCTCACCCTCGGTATCACCCAAAATGTTCAGGCTCACAAAGGCCACGCCGGGCCGATGATCACATTTACAAAAAACAAAGCGGCATTGAAAGAGATGTTGCCCGGCGATGCCAAAATCGTTAAGCGCAAACAACCGCTGAAAGAGGCTGCCATCGAATGGGCGAAGAAAAACTATGGTGTTGAACTAGATGATGGCATCTATAGCTACTACCTCGCCACAGATAAAGCTAGCAAAGCCACGGCTGGAGTCGCTTACGTGGGTAAAACAAACTATCGTCACGGTGACTTTAAATTCGCCGTCGGTATTGATGCCGATAACCGCATCACCCAAACCGCTATTTTAGGTATTAATGAAAAGTATGTAGTCGATTTTGATGGCAACGTCGGCACGGGGCTGATTGCCGATTACGCTGGGCTTTCCCTCAAAGAGCTGATCGCTAAAACTGATGAACTTGCTTCTTCTGACAAAGCAACACGGGAGTTTGCAGCGACAATACGTGATGCAGTAGTTCTGTTGGCCGCATTCATACGCAAACCTTGATTGCGAAGTGAGTGACTTTGTTCGTCGGGTGGATGCTGGAGCCTGTTGCAGAAGAACTATTAGGGTTTCTTCAGGATTGGTTGGTCAAGCATATTAAGGGGCAGGACAAACAATACACACCTTACATGAAAGAAAAAGGGATTTGTTAGGTTGCTTTGTTGGTAAATTCTGGATGTATTGAAACTGTTTATACTTCAGATTTTGGGCTACGCCTGAGTAGTGTTTGAGCGGCATCACTCGGGCTGAGGTTTTCATAAATAACCTGATAGATTTGTTCACAAATTGGCATTTCAATGCCCAGTTTTCGAGCCTTTTCAGTGACTTCTTTTGCGCCTTTAACACCCTCAACAGCTTGGCCGATTTCATTCAGTGCGCTCTGCACTGAATTACCGTGAGCCATTGATAGACCAAAGCGTCGGTTTCGTGATTGATCATCGGTACAGGTGAGAATGACATCTCCTATACCGGTTAAGCCCATAAAAGTCTCTTGTTGGCCTCCCAATGCAGTTCCGAGACGCATTAATTCAGATAATCCACGAGTAATCAGCGCCGCGCGAGTATTGGCTCCAAGGCCAAGGCCATCGGCGATACCTGTGGCAATAGCTAGCACATTCTTAACAGCGCCCCCCAGCTCTGCTCCAATGATATCTGAAGAGGTATAAACTCGAAATGATGGTTGGTGAAGGCGCTCGGCAAGCTGCGCAGCGAAGTATTCGTCTGTTGATGCCAGCGTGATGGCAGTCGGTAGTCCTTCTGCAACTTCACCGGCAAACGTTGGCCCGGATAAAACAGCCAGTGGAATAGTATCGCCGAGCACTGCACGAGCCACTTCATGCAGCAACTTTCCTGTGCCAGGTTCAAGCCCTTTGGTGGCCCATGCGATGCGTGAATCTTTATTGATATAGGGTTTGATTTTTTCCAGCGCATTGCGAAAACCAATACAAGGGACAGCCAGCAAAATATCCTGGGTTGTTGATGCGTCTTCTAGCGAAGTGCAAATATGCAGGTCATCAGGAAAAGGGATGTTCGGAAAATAGCGAGTATTACAGCGTTCGCTATCCATTTGTTGCAGATGCTCTGCATTATGCGCCCACAACAAGGTCTTTTGTTTGTTGCGAGACAGCACTAGTGCCAGCGCGGTTCCCCACGAACCGGCACCGAGTACGAGAATGGGGCTGCTGGTATTAATGAGTGGTTTCTCCACTCTCGTCTTTCTGCTGTTTCAAGCGATTAAGGTGTTGCTCATACAGAGCATCAAAATTAAGAGGTGCGAGTAACAGTTGAGGGAATCCGCCTTTAGAAACCATACTTGATATGGCTTCACGAGCATAAGGAAATAACAGATTGGGGCAGTAGCTGCCGATCATGGCGCCGAGCTCTTGCTGTGAAAAGCCCGTGATCTGAAAAATACCTGCTTGTTGAATTTCAACCAGATAAGCCGTTTTAGCATCCTCTTCCTCGCCCAGCTTGGCAGTGACGGTGATAGACAATACAACTTCATGCGTATTTTCAGCCAGTACGGTGGCGTTATTCGATACTTGCAGATTAATATTCAGATTCATCTGTTCACGAAAAATATGCGGCGAGTTGGGGGATTCGAAAGAGAGATCTTTGGTGTAAATGTTTTGTACTGCGAACTGTTTTTCTTGAGCAGCTTGCTCATTTTTTTCTGCATCGGCCATCATGGTTTCCTTTTAATAGAAAGATACTAAATTTATTATTTGCTGATCACTGGCATGTTTTCATGAAGCCATGCTTGCATACCACCGTTCAACCTGTAAATAGTTTCAAAACCTTGCTTTTGAAGTGTTTTGCTTGCAGCGACTGCTTGTTGCCCAGTGTTACAGCAAACAATAATGGGTTTGGATTTGAATTTTTCAAGTTCACCGATACGGTTATCCAGTTGGTTAGTGGTGATGTTTTTTGCATTGGCGATATGCCCTTTTTTGAAATCTTTTTTGTCGCGTATATCTAAAACAAGTGCCTCTTCTCTGTTGATGGAGTGAGTCACCTCTGATGGTGATAGTGCTTTCACTCCTGTTTTACGTTGAACTTCCGAGATGATTAATGCCGCGATGACACTAAATAATGCGAGAAAGAGAAACAGATTGTCAGAGAAGAAAGTTCCAAAGTCATTCATGTTGTACTGTTTTGTCCTTGAGTTTAGGGTTTTTAATTGTTATAAAACCTGAAAGTGTGAGGGAGAACATAGTTGCATCGTAGCCTTTACCCACGCAGCATTATACAATACTGCTCATTTTTAGCGTATAGCTAAATTTTAGAGGCTCATTTTAGGTTAAAACGGAAATTATGACAGAAAAACATCGGCCTGCCGTGCTTATTATTCTCGATGGATGGGGATACAGCGAAAAAACAGATTTTAATGCAATTCACAGTGCGCGAAAGCCGGTATGGGATCGTTTGTGTGAACAACACCCTAATAATCTGATTTGCACTTCAGGTGCTGATGTGGGGTTGCCTGGCGATCAGATGGGCAATTCTGAAGTGGGGCACTTGAACCTGGGTGCAGGGCGCGTTGTACATCAGGAGTTGAGTCGTATTGATCTGGATATTGCGAGCGGTGAATTTTATACCAATCCGGTGTTGGTTGGTGCAGTAGATAAGGCAATCAAAAAAGACAAAGCGGTACATATCATGGGGCTGCTATCCTCTGGTGGAGTGCATAGCCATGAAGTGCATATTCAGTCTGCGGTAAAAATGGCGGTGAGACGTGGTGCAACACGCGTTTATTTTCATGCTTTTCTTGATGGCCGGGATACCGCGCCTAAAAGTGCAGCGAAGTCAATCAGGCTGATGGAAGCCTGCTTTTCCGGTTTGGGTGGTGGATCATTCGCCTCTGTGATTGGGCGATATTTTGCGCTGGATCGGGATAATAACTGGGATCGTGTGAAAAAAGCATACGATCTGATTGCACATGGTGAGGGTGAATATACCGCACCCAGTGCAATTGCTGCGTTAGAAGCCGCTTATGAACGTGGTGAAACGGATGAGTTTGTACAAAGCACCGTTATATCTCAAAATGGTCAGGCTGTTCACGTTGAAGACGGCGATGTCATGATTATGATGAACTTTCGTGCAGATCGAGCGCGTCAAATAAGTAGAGTATTTTTCGAGAAAGAGTTCACCGGTTTTGTTAGAAAAAGCACCCCTGAGCTTGCTGAGTTTGTTTGCTTGACCGGGTACAGCAAAAGCTTTGATGTACCTGTTGTTTTTCAGGCAAAACAGCTCGAAAACACGTTTGGTGAGTATATATCCAAATTGGGTTTAAAGCAGTTACGTGTAGCCGAAACTGAAAAATATGCACATGTGACGTTCTTTTTTAATGGCGGTGAGGAACGTGCTTTTCCTGGTGAAGATCGTGAGCTGATACCATCACCTAAAGTTAGAACCTATGATGAGCAGCCGGAGATGAATGCGCCTCTGGTGACGGATAAGTTAGTCGAAGCGATCAGCAGCGGCGGTTACGATGTTATTATTTGTAATTATGCCAATGCTGATATGGTGGGTCATAGCGGTAATTTTGATGCTGCTGTCAAAGCGATTGAAGCACTGGATGTTTGTTTGGGGCGAGTGATTGAAGCAGTGCAGGCTGCGGATGCTGATTTACTAATTACGGCTGACCATGGTAACGCTGAAAAAATGCGTGATGAGACCACAGGCCAGCCGCATACGGCACATACCAGCAACCTGGTTCCTTTTGTTTATGTCGGATCCCGCCCGGCCGGGTTGACGGGGGAAGAAGGAAAACGAGGTTCTTTAAAAGATATT
Organism: uncultured Gammaproteobacteria bacterium; assembly: GCA_964468225.1. GTDB lineage: Bacteria > Pseudomonadota > Gammaproteobacteria > JAADGQ01 > JAADGQ01 > S141-38. The sequence goes on along the minus strand of CAYXVC010000040.1, from coordinate 3,353 downwards.
ACACCGACAATGTTGTATTTAATGGGATTGGAAAAACCGCAGGAAATGAATGGTTCGTCACTCGTAAAGTTTATCTAAATCAAGGGTCAGAGTCGATTGACTCTTAATTTAAATGATGGGGCTTCCAAATCAAAAAAAGCAATCGTCTCTGATTCTTTTGCTTGTCCCTCTGTTTTTGTTTTTTTCAATATCGTTTGCGTGTGCTTCAGACGATTATGCGGCTAAATCATCGCAGCATAAAAAATTACAGTCCACAATTGATAGTTTACGTTTAAAGCTTGAAAAAGCACGTGGTGAACAGAGTAGTTTGCGCACTCAGTTAAGGCCTATTGAACGTGAGATGGGTCAACTTAATAGCTCATTAAAGCAGCTTGGGAAAAATTTAAAAGCAGAGCGACGTGAATTAAAGCAGCTTGGGGTGGAAAAAAACCAGCAACAGTCCGGTATTTCTTCACAACGGAAAGAGCTGGAACAGTTGGTGCGTTCCAATTATGCGCTCGGTCAGCAGGGGCAGCTTAAGTTTTTATTGAATCAGGAAGATCCATCGGCTGTCAGTCGAACATTAATCTATTATGAATATTTTAATAAGGCACGCGCAGAAAAAATTTCTGCAATCAATACTCGCTTGACGGAGCTTCTATTGCTGGAAGAGCGTATTGAAAATAAAGTGCAATCCATTGAGACGTTATATCAAACGCAAAAATCCAAAAAAGACCGATTAAACAGACGCAGTCAGGATCGACGATCGTTGTTGGCGAAGCTGGATGTTGAAGTGCGCGATAAAGGTCAATTGCTTGAAAATTTGAAAGGCGATGAAAAACAGTTAGGAAAGTTATTGTCCGGGCTGCGTAAAGCATTGGCTGATATCCCGAAGGAAAAAGGTGAACGTAAGCTATTTTCATCGTTAAAGGGTCGCCTGAAATTACCAGCAAAAGGGAAAGTTTCAGCCCGTTTTGGAGGTATGCGTGATAAGGCCAGTGACTTGAAATGGCGAGGTATTATTATTAATGCAAAAGAGGGGCGTGATGTTCGGGCGATTGCACATGGGCGCGTTGCATTTTCTGACTGGCTGCGTGGTTATGGACTGTTATTGATTATTGATCATGGCGGTGGCTATATGAGCCTGTATGGATATAACCAGAGTCTCTATCGTGAAGTCGGCGATTGGGTCGAAGAGGGCGAGGTGATTGCAGGTGTCGGACTCAGTGGTGGACGTAGTCAGGCAGGCCTCTATTTTGAAGTGCGTAATCAGGGCAAGCCTGTTGATCCACTGCTATGGTGCAAGAAGTGAACTCAATTTTTCCTGTTTAAGCGCTTGGGGCGAATGCTTGCCGTCATCTCTAATTCTATCTTTTGATTTTTACGTATGACTTGCAGTGTGATTTTGTCGGTAGGATGCACCTCTGAAATCATCAGAATCGCACTGACCGGGTCGGTCACCTTTTTGTCTTGAATATGGGTGATAATGTCGCTTGGATGCAATCCAGCCTTATGTGCCGGGCCATTTCTAAAAACACCCGTTACAATAACACCTTCTGTATTGGGTGCATTAAATGATGATGCAAGATCGGGTGTAAGTGTTTGTAGTTCGATGCCGATCCAGCCCCGCAGTGCTTGTCCATACTGAATGATTTGAGCCATTACTTTATTAGCAATACTCATGGGAATGGCAAAGCCAATACCTTGTGAGCCGCCAGATTTGCTAAAAATAGCGGTGTTGATGCCAATCAGTTCGCCGTGAGGATTAATCAGTGCACCACCCGAGTTTCCGGGGTTGATTGCGGCATCGGTTTGAATGAAGTTTTCGTAAATGCTAATGCCCAGTCGATTGCGACCTGTGGCACTGATAATGCCTTGTGTAACCGTTTGGCCAATACCAAAAGGGTTGCCAATCGCAAGAACGACATCGCCCACACGCAGTTGTTCTGCACGGCTGATCGTGATGCTGGGCAGATCAGCTAGTTTGATATGCAGCACCGCAATATCAGTATCAGGGTCTGTGCCGACAATACTGGCCTGGGCTATTCGTCCATCAAGCAGCGCCACCTGAATTTCACTCGCACTGGCAATAACATGGTGGTTCGTTAAAATATACCCATGTTTACTGATAATAACCCCTGAGCCAAGGCTGGATTCAAGGCGTTTTCGTGGGACAATGCTGAGTCGATCACCAAAAAATCGCTTTATGAAAGGATCTTCCAATAGGCGAGGTAAGCGCTGGACAACCACTTTTTTTGTGTAAATATTAACAACGGCGGGTGTTGCGATTGAAACTGCATCGGCATAAGAAAGCGGCGCATTGCTATAGCCTGGTTTCAGTTCTGTGGATTGTGGCTGTTGCGTGGTTTTTGGTTGAATAAATAATAGAATAAGAAGTGCGACAGCAAATCCGATCACTATGGCTTGAAAAATAAAAAAAAGCTGTTTTTTAAAAGGCATAATGAATCTTCGGTCAATTTAATTAGAAGTGAGTTGCTAAAATGGTGCAATTAAATGAGTTAGTTTTTTATATCGATACGTTGCTTGATGTTGATAACTTCCGCGATTATGCGCCGAATGGTTTGCAAGTGGAAGGGGGAGAGCAGGTATCCAATCTGGTGACGGGGGTGACGGCGAGTTTGGCTTTATTAGAAGCCGCCATTAAAGAAGGTGCTGATACTATTTTGGTGCATCATGGTTATTTTTGGAAGGGTGAAAACCCATGCGTAACAGGCATGAAAAAACGCCGATTTGAGTGTTTGTTAAAAAATAATATCAATTTATTGGCTTACCATCTGCCATTGGACGCACATCCCGTTTATGGCAATAATGCTCAGCTTGGGAAAATGCTGGGGTCAAGTGTTGAAGGCCGTTTTGCTTCAAGCGATAAACTTGGCATGTATGGTTCTTTGCAGAAAGCAGTTTCTGGTGCTCTGTTTGCAGATCATTTGGCTCAAATATTGGGTCGTCAGCCATTACATATTGCGGGAAATGATCGACCGATTCGCCGTGTGGCATGGTGTAGCGGTGGTGCGCAATCCTATTTTGAAGAAGCAATTGCTTTAGGTGTAGATGCTTATGTCAGTGGTGAAATTTCAGAGCATACAACGCATATGGCAAAAGAGTGTGGTGTGCATTATTTTGCAGCGGGACATCATGCGACAGAGCGTTATGGCGTGAAGGTGCTAGGGGAGCATTTAGCGGATAAGTATGGCATAACTCATACTTTTATTGATATTGATAATCCCGTGTGAATTTTTACAGTTGAGTCGCACCATAAAAAAAGCCACTCAATCAATGAGTGGCTTTTTTGTGAGCCTGATACAAGGCTACAGGCTGTAGTACATATCAAACTCAGCAGGGTGAGTGGTCAT
>CAYXVC010000039.1:2479-17979 GCA_964468225.1 uncultured Gammaproteobacteria bacterium | reverse complement strand
AGGACGTGTCATGAAACAAGGAAAGTTAACCTCATTTATCTCCATTTTTATTGTTGTCTTCAGCTTTTCTTCGTCCAGCATTTGGGCAGATGAAAAAGGTGCGATCGAACTCACCATGACTGTGTTCGAAGAGGTCGAAGTCATCAATAAACAGGGCGAAACAGTCAGCAAGCTCATAGATCCAGAGAGTATTGTTCCCGGTGACAAGGTGGTGTACACCACGGAATATCACAACAAAGGTGAGAAAAAAGCCGATCAGGTGGCCATTACCAATCCCGTTCCCAAAAACCTTATCTATATTGACGGCAGTGCAGAGCACAGTGGTGCTCCAGTTGTTTTTTCTTTTGATGACGGCAAACACTTTGATCTCGCAAATAAATTAATGATCAAAAATGATGATGGAACACATCGCGTCGCTACCAGTAAAGACTACACCCATATTCGCTGGATCATTGAATCAATGGCTCCTCAAGACAAAGGTATTGTGCAGTTCAGTGCCAAATTGAAATAACAGAACTTCACGGATGACATTAAAGGTTCAGGAGAACAAACATGTATATTCAACGATCCATAACAACATCAATCAGCAGCATAATAATGCTGCTATTTTTAGCCAATCCATCGAATGTTATGGCACTCACTGCCTCGGGCACCAACATCAGCAATCAAGCCACCGTTGGCTACACAGTCAACAGTGTTTCCCAAACAGATATTACCAGCACAGCTGTTACTTTCATGGTGGATGCCAAGGTCGATCTCACGGTCACGGGAGCAACCAATATTAATAGCACACCCGGTGATGCTAATTTCTATGCGCTGAAGTTCACTGTCACCAACACAGGCAATGAAACGTTTGACTTCAACCTTGCATACGAGGCAGGGGTCGAAGACTTTACAGCCACCGATCTGGCGATCCACATTGATGATGGTAACGGTACGTGGGATGGTACAAGCACGGATACAGTAGGTACATCACTGAATGATATTGCAGCAAATACCTCTGCCGTCGTATTTCTGATCGGAAAAATTCCGGCAACAGCCACAAACACCCAGAGCGCCACCTATGATCTAATGGCATCCGCGCTATTATCTGATGGAAGTGCCATTCCTGCCGAGACCGCTGATGTCGTCACGACAAAGCAGTACGTCTATGCCGATGGTTCCGGGCCTCATTCCAGTGATATTGCTAATGATACTGAACATTCAGATGCTTTGGCATTTGTCATACAAACTGCCAGCCTGACCATCTCTAAAACATCTTCAGTGGTTTGGGACCCTGTGAACCTTACAACCAATCCGATGCATATTCCGGGAGCGATCGTCGAATACCTTATTACAATCAGCAATGGTGCAAGTGCATCGCAAGCGGATGCCGTCACCATCACCGATACATTAGATGCAAATCTGGCGATGCCTACCGATGACGCACGTAAATTTGCCGCAGGCAGATCCATTGAATTAACAACGCCGAATCTTTATTCAGGGGCTGCCACAGCCCTGACCGATGCCAGCGGCGATGATGAAGCCACTGTGGCAGGTCAAACGGTCACTGTGACAGGTATCGTACTCACGGCAACTCAATCGGCCACCATCAAAATCAGAACCGAAATTCAGTAATTTTTTCATGAATTTATGAAATGGGTGTTCATTTCTCAAAGGCTCTGGGGGCGCTGTTGCTTGTACTGTTATCATCAACTAGCGCAGCGATCACAGCGCCTGATACTGTCATTAGCAATACCGCAAGTATTAATTACCAAACCAATACGGGGCATGTATTTTCCAAATCATCTAACAGCAATACATTCACTGTTCTGAGTCGAGACCGTTTGAACCAAGGCAGTATCACGGTCAGCGGCATGGATGAAATGAATCTCTATCCGGGCAGTAGTATAGCTCTGGATATTGGAGTCACAAATGATGGAATCAATAACTTAAGAGATGGTCGCCTACATATCAGTCGTCCCGCCAACATCGGTTTTTCTCTGACAGATGACCATGCCACACTGATATCAAGCAGCACGGACAATGGCGTGACAATCGACCAATACGATATAGGCAACATCGCGACTCAAACAGATAAAACCTACACTGCCACAATTAATATACCTCTTGATTCAGAACTCGCTTCGAACAACATCATCATTGACTACCGCGCTAACAGTGCTGACATCACGAATGCAACCACTCCTATAAACCTGACCGCACGCAGTCATAGCATTCTGCAATTGATGCAATACTCAAAAGATGATGATGCCACTCCGCTGATTGTCAATCCAACAGAGTTCATGCGCTCTGATGGCGGTTTTTCCCCCATCGACCCACCGGTAATAGAAGCGCTGGGAGTCAATGTCACAGCAACACCCATTCCTGTGAAACCCGCCAGCAATTTTAAACACAATCAAATCATATTCATCAAACTGACCGATGCTGACCAGAATATTGATCGTACAAAAAAAGAGACCGTAGAGATTGATTTCAAGATACTTAGCAATGGTGAATATGAACGTCTGAAACTGATCGAAACAGATATTAACAGCGGTATATTCAGCGGCTATATGACACAAAGCATTGATAGCATACCTGCCATCAACAATGGTGTACTCAATGTGCATGGCAACAGCACAATCAGCATTAACTACACAGATGACACTGACAATAAAGACAGCCTTGCAAAAAGCATCCTGATTGATCCTTTCATACAGAAAATATTCATACACCGCACAGCCAGCGTCAGCAATATTTCTCCCGGTGATTTCATCCACTACAACGTCAAACTTGAAAATGTAGATAACGAAGCCATCAACGACGTCATTCTTACCGACACTTTACCTCATGGATTCAGGCTGGAAACTAACTCTATCAGAATTGATGATAGCCGCAGCACAGCACCCGCTATTTCCGATGACGGTAGAGCGCTGACCTTTCATCTGGGCGCGATGGAGAGTGAAAAAATTCATACCATTGAATACATTGCCGTAGTGGGAGCGGTTCAGCGCGGTGAAGCCACAAGCAGCAGTCACGCCATTGCCGATGGCGGTGCCGCCACCTCCAATACTGCCAGGGTCAGCACTCAAATCATCGAAGAGTTAATGCGAAGCCGCGCAATTCTTACGGGGCAAGTGACCATTGAAGGAGAATCCGGCCTGGCGGGGGTTCGAATTTATATGGAAGATGGTCGTTATGCCATCACCGATGAACACGGCATGTACAGCTTCAACAATATCGTGCCAGGCAATCATGTGGCTCAGCTTGACCTTGATACCCTACCGCAAAAATATGAGGCCGTACTGCGCGAAGACAACACGCGCTTTACCGGTCGTGCCTGGTCACAATTTATAGACGTGCAAGGAGGCTCACTCTGGCGAGCTGATTTTCATGTCGCGCCCAAACCAAAACCCCAAGGCAATATATCCCTGCAAATCAGTAATTCCGAACTGCTTGATGGCGATGAAATGGAATACCGTATTGTACTGCACAGTGAAACAGTGGCCACCGACAATCTACGTCTGACCTTCATGGTACCGGCCAATACGGAATATAAAACAGGCAGCAGTACGCTGGATATGAAAGCCATTGACGACCCCGATATGAATCGCAACATGCTCACCTTTCGTCTGGGTTCCAAAAAAGGGGACTGGAACCAAAAACTCCGTTTCCGCATAAAAGGCATCGCACAAAACAGTGCACGGGAACTGCTCAGCAAGGCATTCATGCTATTCAACACACCGGAAAAACATAATCAGCGTACCTCAGTGATCGACCACTCAATCAGAGTTAAAACAACGGAAAACACAAAAAAAACGATTGAAAAAATAGTATTGAATATCCACTTTAAATCGGGTGACAATAAAATCAGTAAAGAAAACAGACAATACCTTGCCCGATTTGCTGAAAAAATCAAACATCATAAAAATTTGAAAATTCACGCAATTGGACACTCCGATAATTCACTGTTTCGAAAAGGGTCTGCCAAAGAACAGTTCGGTGATAATTACGGCCTATCTCAACATCGTGCCCTCACTATTGCCAATGCACTGCGTGACATACTCAAGCTCACACCCAGTCAGGTCACCATCGAAGGCCAAGGTTCCGACAACCCTGTTGCCGACAACTCAACCAAAGCAGGTCGCAAAGCCAATCGCCGCGTAGAACTTGATATTTACAGCGAAAAAACTGTCACTACAAAAGATAGCACTTCAATTCAAACACAACGCAGCGAAAAACTGGAAGTGATAACGATAGGTAGTCACATACAGGCACCCGCTCTCAGCACTTTGCAAAAGAGCACGCAAACGCCTCAGTTTGATCAGCAGTGGTTAACCGGGCAAAAAGCCGACATTAAGTGGATTTATCCGGCAAAGGATGATTTGCCCGACATTGCCAGCACCAGTATCGTCATTAAACACCTGATCGGACAACAAATTTCTCTATTGCAAAACGGAAAATCTGTCGCAAAAGTTAACTTTGACGGAACTTTAAAAAGCCAAAGCGGCACATCTATTAGCCGTTGGATGGGGGTCGATCTGGAGGATGGCGACAATCTTTTTGATGTCACGATCAAAGATAAAAATGGTCAAATCATTAAACACTTTACCCGTACCGTTCACTTTTCAACAGATCCGGTCAATGCTGAAATTGTCGAAGAAAAATCAACCCTGATTGCCGATGGCATCACTCACCCCGTGATCGCGGTTCGTCTGCTGGACAAAGATGGATACCCCGTACGCAAGGGTATCGGTGGTCGCTACAGAATCGCCCCACCCTACAAAGCGATGCTCAGTCATAAATCCAAAACCAGTGTCATGCCCGGTGCCTCAGCAGAGTTGCACAAATATCAAGTCAATGAAGGTGGCATTGCACTGCTAACTCTGGAGCCGACCATCGAATCAGGCAAGGTTAAAGTTTCACTACCATTCACCAATAACTCCACAAAAAAACTGACCGCCAAACTCAAAGCAAAAGCTGGTGACTGGATCATGGTCGGTATCGCTGAAGGCACAGTGGGTTACGACACATTGAGTGAAAATTCGACACCATTGACAGCCAGTGCAGCGCAAAACAGTCTCTATAAAGGGAACCGCATCGCCTTTTTTGCCAAAGGCAAAATACAGGGAAAATGGCTCATGACGATGGCTTATGACAGCAACAAAGTTCGCCCTGAAAAAAACGACCCTGAGCTATTTCAGGTCATTAATCCAAATCGCTACTACACTCTATATGGCGATACGGCATCCAGTGGCTTTGCTACCACCAGCAGTGAAAAACTTTATTTGAAACTGGAACGTGATGAGTTCTATTTTCTGTTTGGTGATTATCAAACAGGGCTAAATGACGTTGAACTGGCAAAATACCAACGCACTCTCACAGGCGTTAAAACACACTATCAGGATGAACACTACGATGTGGTTGTTTTCAGTAGTCGAAGCAATCAGGCATTTGTAAAAGATGAATTTCGTGGCAAAGGGCTGACGGGGCCCTATCAACTCACACGCAATAATGTCGCAATGAACAGTGAATCTATTGTGATCGAAGTGCGTGACCGTTTTCGCAGTGAAGTCATTATTTCAACAACCAAAATGACTCGCTATGTGGATTACCAAATTGATTACCGCACTGGCATCATCACTTTTCGCGAGCCGCTATTCAGCACAGATCAAGGCTTTAACCCACAGTACATTGTGGTGAAATATGAATCTTTTGATGCCACAGATCGCAGTATCACTTACGGTGGCCGTGCCCAATTTAATGTGAATGAAAAACTCATTGCTGGCATCACGCATGTCAGCGAAGGTCGCACTGGAGGTGTTGCCAAGCTCAGTGGCACAGACATGACCTACCAATTTTCAGAAAACATTAAATTACGCATTGAAGCCGCACTCACCCACGACAAAAAAGAGGCGCGTTCTGACATTCAGGGCAAAGCTTATCTGGCTGAAATTGAGCATCAAACAGATAAAACACGCAGCAAAATTTATTATCGTGATCAGGAGAGTGGCTTTGGTCTGGGTCAACTCAACAGCTCTGAAAATGATATGCGTAAAACAGGCGTTGAAACTATTTTGAAAGCGACCGATAACATCACGATTAAAGGCCAGGCCTATCGTCAGGAAAATAGCGCCAACGAATCCCGCAGAGATGTGATCGAAGCACAAGGTCAGGGAAAAATTGGGGATACCAGTGTGCGCCTGGGTCTGCGATCTGCTCGTGACATACTCGACAGCGATATCGAAAAAAAGTCACAACAAATCACTGCAGGAGTCAGTCAGCGCTTCATGGAAAATAAAATCACCACCCGTATTGATCGCGAACAAAATATAAACAGTGATAACAGCCGTGATTTTCCAAACAGAACCCGCATCGGGGTTGACTATCGACTCACCAACAAAAGCACGCTGTTTATTGAACAGGAATTCGCTAGTGGCGAAGTACAAGAGACGCGCAGCACTCTGGCCGGGATCAAATCAAGCCCTTGGCAAGGAGGCGCACTATATACAGGCATCAAACAATCATTCAATCAGCAAGGAAGTACGACCAGCGCCAATGTCAGTGGACGACAAACATGGCAATTAACAGATAAATGGAGTATGAATCTAGGTGTCGAAGAAGTTAAAACGCTTAGCGCCTTACCCCCCGCAACAACGAATGATTTCAGTGCAGGTTCTGTCGGTTTGACCTATATGCCAGTCAACTGGATGTGGGTCACCCGACTCGAAGCACGTAACAGTAGCAAAGAAGATCGCCAGCAACTGGCCACCTCTGTGCAAAGCAACCCCAGCAACCAGCTCTCAACACTGACGACTTTAATACATTCACGCAGTGAACAGGCAATAGCAGGCATCCGAACGACAGAGACAGATATTCGTATCGGTCTGGCTTACAGACCCTCTTTAAAAAATAGGCGTAACCGATGGATTATTCTGGATAAACTTGATTTAAAACAACGTAATTTAAAAGGTGGAAACCAAGATGGCAACAACTGGCGAGTCATCAATAACCTGAATGCAAATTATCAAATGGATCGCTGGCAGATATCACTCCAGTATGCTGCAAAAATTGTTAATGAACCATTTAAAAACCTCAAATACACAAGCTTTACCGGTCTGGCCGGTTTTGAAACTCGCTATGATTTAAGGGCTGATTGGGATATCGGTATTCACAGCAGCATTCTACGTGCCAGACAGCTTGATCATTCTGATTATAGCAGCGGCATTTCTGTTGGCCATTCGATGGTCAACAACATCTGGATCAGTCTCGGTTATAACTTCACAGGTTTTTATGATGAAGATTTTTCACGCAGCAATTACACCCGTGAAGGCGGCTACTTGAAATTTCGTATGAAATTTGATCAACGTAGTGCCAAAGAAGCATTGTTATGGTTGAAAAAATAGTTATTAAATTAATTTTGAGCATATTATTGGTCGCTGGGGTAATGTTACTGTCGGCCCGTGAAGCTAATAGTGCGGATGTTTCTATTACTATCTCCGGCACCCTGTATAGTGATGAAGGAACCACGCCCCTGTCAGGCCAGACCGTGCAGTTGTTAGTATACGGAGATAGCAAGGGAACAGATGTTACCGATAGCTCTGGAAATTACTCCATTACCGCCACTGTCATTGGCCCCTATATGCCGCTGCTAGTCTATGTTGATGGCGGCTCTGTTGTTGGCACTACCGTTACGGTGCTATATTCGTCGATCTCTACAACCATCAACGACCTGCATATCTATGCCGGCCATCTCATTACTCGCCAGGATGAAGGTTTTACGCCATTGGACAACGGTGATATTCGCAACGCGAAAGGAGGTTATAGCGATACGGATGTTCTATATTATGTGTCTGGGCTACTGCCGGTCAACGATCTCACGGTAACCGGTACCAACACAGAGCTCTATGTTGCCAGTGGCCACGACTATGCACCGGACGGCAATATTACCACCCCACACGTAAAGATCATGGGAACTCTGACCGCTGACAACAACACTTTTACGGTCAGTGGCGATTGGGAACACACCAACGGCATCTTCAATTACGATACCAGTACGGTCGATTTTACAGGTAGTGGCACCATAAGCAATGACGTCAGTAACTGGTGGAATAAGCCTTTTTACAATGTCAATGCTGCCGCCAGCGGTCAAACCACAACCATTCTGGCAACCCGGGGGATCGTGTTCAGGAATATTCTGATATTGGGAATGGGAACTGTTGCTGGAGGAGAAGCCCTACTGAGCAGCGAAGAGGCCACACCACTGGTGACCGCAGGTGCAACGCTGTCCAATTCACTGTTCAAGTATGAAATTATTAACAGTCCAGTCAACATCACAAGCGCCAGTTATCCGAATTTATGGCTTGCTTCAAAAAATACGGGTCTTGCATTTACAATGCTTGGTGATATCAGCTGTAACACGCTTAATATATTTAGCAACAATGCCGGCAATCAATCCATTCTGGATACAGCCGACTATACAATCACCTGTAATCAGCTGAACATTGGTGAGTCGTGGAGCAATACCAGGTATGGAAAACTCCAGACCAACAATGGAACAGTTACCATTAACGGAGATGTAAATATTCACTCTGCCACCAGCGGCACGAACGAAATCGACGCTGGCAGTGGGAGCATCAACGTCAGTGGCGACTGGACAAACAACGATACTTTCACTGCGAATGTTTCCACAGTCACCATGAATGGAAACACCAACCAAAATATCACGTCATCAGGCAGCAGTTTCAACAACCTTATCCTGAATAATACTGGCTCAAACACTATTACTCTTAACGATGCACTGGGTATCAACGGCGACCTGACGATCACCTCGGGAGCTCTGGATACCACTTCAGCCAATAACTACAGCATCGCGGTGTCAGGCAACTATGACCAATCATCAACAACAAGTCAGGTGAAAGCCAACGCATCGACCATCACAGTCGGCGGAAACTTTAGCGCAGATGGCACAATTGATAGCACGAGCTATAATAGCGCCTATCTCGTAATGAGTGGAACCGGATTCTTAACCTACAATAACCTGTCCAGTTTGTGGGAGAATGGTTTTTTTGACCTGACAGTCGGACAATCGGGTAATACCACCACCCTCAGTAATCAAATAGCTGTACTTAACCAGCTTAGAGTCGATTCAGGCGCTCTAGAGGGAACCACTGCCAGAATCTATCTGCGTGGTATACCTAACCCCTTAGTGGTCGATATCGATGCTAACATTAACATTGATCAGCTACGTTTTTTTGGCAATAGCGCACAGAATTTACCACCACTGTTAAACGGTTACGACTCTACGATCAGACTTAGCAGGAACGGAACAATACTCAATCAAACAGGAGCTGTCACGATTAATGCGGGCAGTAATTTAATTCTTGATGGTGATACATTCGCGAATCGTGCGGTCACATACAACACCAATAATTATGACTTGGCGGTTGGTGGGAATATACAGGTTGGAGCAGGCAATGACACAGCACTGAAACGTCTTGATATCACAAACAGTACAGTCACTGTCGGTGGTGATTTTGATGTTCGCGGCATTGGCTCAGGCAGCGTTCAAGCAGACATAATTTCAACAGGTTCTACAGTAATTTTGAATGGCTCCGCCTCACAAACCGTCACCATGAACAACAGCGATTTTAACAATCTCACCGTGACCAATGTGTCAACCTCTGGCGTGAACTTTACCGACTCATTCACCACGAACAATCTCACCAATACCACCGCCAGTTCGACGATGATTTTTGCAGCCGGAGAGACCTACACCATCGACGGGGCAGCCACATTGCAAGGTGCCAGTGGCCAGTTGTTAACACTCGCATCATCCTCGCCCGGAACGCCCTGGAATTTTGTGCTCAATAGCGGCGCAACCAAAGCCATCGACTACGTTAACGTATCATGGTCTGATGCATCGGGCTCGTATTCAACACATAAACCAATATTACCTACCAATTCAAATAACAGCGGCAACAACATTGACTGGTTTGGGTCAAACATCAGTGTAAACAAAACCAGCACTCTTATTTCTGATCCAGTCAACGGTACGGGTGCAGGCAGAAATCATATTCCCGGTGCGATTGTGGAATACACCATCACCACTACCAACTCGGGGGACAGCTCTTCAGATGCCGACAGCATCATCCTCACTATCCCTGTGGATTCTGCCTCTGTTGAATATGATGTCACCACAGGCATCAGCTTCACTGCTTACAATTCGGGTTTAAGCCTTGGTACAGTCACCTATGCGCACAAAGATACCCCAACCCTCTACAACTACTCACCGATCAGCACTTATGACCCGAACGTTGCCAGTATAAAGATAACAACCAATGGAGCTTTCAACCATACCGACACACCCGACCCACGTTTCACGGTGACTTATCGCGTCAGGATTCAATAATTATTGCGTATATTCTGCCACCATTTTTTGATAATGATTGAAGCAATGTTATGGCTCAAGAAATAAATAGCCAAAAAAAAATAACTGCCATACTTGCGGGATTATTTGGCCTGATATTATTATCCCAAACAGCTCTATGTGCCACTATCACAGTAACAAGTACCGCAAACAATGGTGCTGGAACACTACGCCAGGCACTGCTCGATGCGAACACTGGTGATATCATCAATTTTCAAAATGGTAACGGAGATCCTTTCGACCCGGTATTACCAGGCACAATCACTCTATCAAGCAAACTACCTTCTATAAACCAGGGAAACATCACTATAGATGCTTCTAATGCTGGCGTAATCCTAAACGGTGCAAATACAGCAACAGACTGCATAACAATCACCTCGAACAGCAACATCATCATGGGAATGCGTATACAAAACTGTACTAATAATGGAATTTATATCAGCAGCGGTACAGCAAACATCATCGGTGGTGATAATTCTATTGGTAGTGGCTCATCAGGCAAGGGGAATGTAATCGTCAACAACGGCGGTGATGGCATACAGATAAAATCAAACTCCAATAATATTTACGGTAATTATATCGGGACTGATACAAGCAGCTTAGCAGGTCTGGGCAATACAAAACATGGAATCTATATATTGAGTAACGCTCAATATAATACCATTGGTGGTACCATTGCTGGTGTTCGAAATATCATATCCGGTAATACCAGAGATGGAATTCGTCTTTGGAGTGTTGATAACAATAGAGTATCAGGCAACTATATCGGCACCAGTGTCGATAGCAATACTGCACTAGGAAATGGTGATAACGGTATATATATCGCAAGTACCTCAACAAATAACACTATTGGTGGTAATACAACGGGTGATGGCAACATCATCTCAGGAAATATGTCTGATGGCATTCGGGTCACCAGCGGCAGTAGTACTATACAAGGCAACTATATTGGTACAAACAAAAGCAACACACCAATACCCAACAGTGGTGATGGTATCAATATTGGTGGTAGTACCGTCAATCTGGGTCATTTCAGTGAAGCACAATCTAATGTCATTGGCCCTAATACGGGTTATGGCATCTATCTACGCCACAGCAGTGGCATACTCACTTTAGCGGGAACGATTGATGTTAATGATGATATACGAATAAGTTTAGGCACACTGAATATGGGGGCTGCCACAGTTAATCTATCAGGAAACTGGAACCACACCAGTGGCACTATAAATGCGGATACTTCAACTCTCATACTGGATGGTAACAACCAGAGTATCAGCGGTACAACCGCCTTTTATAATCTGACAAAATCGGTAATTAGCGCCGATACATTGACCTTCCAGTCAAGTAAAACTACAACGATCACCAATGGTGGCACTGTCACTTTCAACGGAACACCTGGGCAACTTTTAACCCTGGCTTCAAGCTCAAACAGTACAAACTGGAACTTTGTTGTGACTGCAGGAGCCATCAAGATCATCGACTACATAAACGTATCTCGGTCTGATGCATCGGGCTCGTATTCAACACATAAACCAATATTACCTACCAATTCAAATAACGGCGGCAACAACATAGAGTGGTTTGGATCAAACATCAGTGTAAACAAAACAAACACCCTTATATCTGACCCGGTCAACGGTACGGGCGCAGGCAAAAATCATATTCCCGGCGCGATTGTGGAATACACCATCACCACTACCAACTCGGGGGATAGCTCTCCAGATACCAACAGCATCATCATCACTGATCCTGTGGACTCTGCCTCTGTTGAATACGATGTCACCACGGGTATCAGCTTTACTGCTTACAACTCGGGTTTAAGCCTTGGTACGGTCACCTATGCGCACAAAGATACCCCAACCCTCTACAGCTACTCACCGATCGGCACTTATGACCCGAACGTTGCCAGTATAAAGATAGCAACCAATGGCACCTTCAATCATACCGACACACCCGACCCACGTTTTACAGTGACTTATCGTATAAGAGTTCAATAATTATTGCGTATATTCTGCCACCATTTTTTGATAATGATTGAAGCGCTGCTGACTGATTTTATTGTCACTTAAAGCCATATGAATAGCACAATCCGGCTCGCTCTGGTGCGCACAGTTAGAAAATCGGCACCGGCCAATATAGGGTTGTAACTCTTTAAAACCATGAGATACATCATCAGCCAATATATTCCACAAGCCAAAATCACGCACACCGGGTGAATCAATCAGCTCCCCACCACTTGGCAAATGGTAAAGCGTTGAACCGGTTGTTGTATGCTTTCCCTCCCCTGTGGCTTCAGAAACCTCGCCAATTCTCATCTCCTGATCAGGAAGCAAGTATTTGATCAGGGACGATTTGCCAACACCTGAAAGCCCGACAAAGATACTGGTTTTATTTTTAAGCACCTCCAGCAATGCATCAAACCCGGAGCCCAGCGTTTGGCTGGTTTTGATCACTTGATAGCCAATATTGCTATATTCAGCTTCAATACTTTCAATCAGCAACTGATTTTTTGAAGTCAGAAGATCAGTTTTATTGAATAAAACAATCGGCGTTGCAGGCAAGTTTTCAGCTGCCACCAGATAGCGATCAATCAAATAGGGATTAGGCTCAGGCAAAATAGAAGAAACAATCACAATCTGATCGATATTAGCTGCCATCGGTTTCAGCTTTCCACCGAATCCCGGCTTTTGCAAAAGCGTCTCTCGCGCTTCAATCGCAACAATCACACCCACGTTTTCATTTTTTTGGTCTTGCTGCCAGATCACCCGATCACCACAGACAATTGATCCAAGGTTTTGTCTAGAAAAGCAACGAAATACTTTTCCCGAAGCATCTTCAACAATCAGACTTTGACCAAAATTGGTAATGACCTGCCCCGATTGCTCTGGCCCCAATCCATGCTCAGAGATCTCTTTCAATATTTGATCCGACTTTTCCCGTCGCTGCTGCTGCCTGTGATGAATGCGTCTTTTTTGTTGGTCACTGATCCGGCGTTTGGCCATACATATATCTCGTTATTCAACTTTCATTTGATTTTATGTTAAAGTGATAAATCTTGAGTGTATAACTCAAGTATTAAGTAAATAAAACTAAATACAGCAAGGTTATAGCAAATGAACGTAGATCAACACTTAAAAGTAGCACAATGGCATATTGAACAAGCAAGATTGCATGCAACAGAAAGCGGTTACAGCTGTGGCTGCCCTGCGAATGAGCATGACCAAAAAGCGATCGACGCTGTTGAGTCCGGCATCATTAAAGAAGAGAAATCCTGTTCAGTTAAATAAACTGGCTTGGTATTCTTTTTTGGGGTGATGTACGACTGCACTCACCCCTACTTTAAACTTCCCTCCAAATAGTTCTTGACCCACCCGCAGGAACAGGATAAAACCGTTGTTTCGGTTAAATATCCAGAATAGATCGACTGCATGAACAGCAAAGAACTTTATCTACGCTTACTGAGTTATGTACGTGTTTATTGGCGTATATTCATCGTAGCGCTTATCGCAACAGCGATCACAGGTTTGAGCGACCCCGCCATCGCAGCCATGATGAAACCGCTACTTGATGGCAGCTTTGTAGAACGAGACCCGACTTACATCACTTGGGTGCCATTAGCATTAATAGCACTTTTTATGGTGCGCGGTATTGCAACCTACTTAAGCACCGTTGCACTCTCCTGGGTTGCCAATAAAGTGGTGCTGGATTTACGGCGGGAAATGTTTGCCAAACTGCTTATCTTGCCTTCCGACTATTATGCCAACACCAATTCAGGCAGTCTGATTTCCAAAATCACTTATGATGTCAATCAAGTCAGTTCGGCCGCCACACAGGTTTTAGTGGTATTGGTGCGAGACTCTCTGGCTATTATCGGACTATTAGGCTGGATGCTCTATCTTGACTGGCAACTCACCCTGATTTTCTTTCTCATTGTTCCCGTCATTGCGATTGTTATCAAGGTAGTCAGCAAACGCATGCGAAAACTGAGCCGCTCGTTACAAGGCTCCATGGGTGATTTGACGCATATTCTGGAAGAGACAACCAAAGCCCAGCGAGTGGTGAAAGTGTTCGGGGGACAGCGCTATGAAAACAAGCGTTTTCAAGCAACCGCCAATTGGTTGCGACGTTACGAGATGAAGATTAAAGCCACATCGGCATTGAGTGTTCCAATTGTTCAATTTGTCGGTATTCTTGCCTTGGCCGTCATTATCTATATTGCATCCGCCAATCAGGAGATGTCGGCTGGAAGCTTTATCTCATTTTTTGCTGCGATGGCCATGCTCTTCTCCCCCATTAAGCGCCTCACTGGTATTAATGAACACCTGCAACGCGGTCTTGCGGCGGCAAGCAGTACTTTTGCCTTTATTGATGAATTTCCTGAACCTGACAATGGTACGCAAGAGATAAAACGTACGACCGGAAAAATAGAGCTTGAAAATATCTCATTACAATACAAAAACAGTGAAGAGTTTGCGCTCAATAATATTAATTTATCGATACAGCCCGGTGAAACCGTTGCATTTGTCGGGCAATCAGGCAGTGGAAAATCATCTCTGGTGAATTTGATTCCACGGTTTTACGAACCGACCCGTGGTCAAATCCTATTAGATGACACTCCCATCGAATCACTGAAACTGGCTAATTTGCGTTCAAATATCGCCATCGTCACGCAGGATGTTATTTTATTTAATGATACGATTTCTGTAAATATAGCCTATGGTTCTGCATCCGGGGTCAGTGAAAAAGAGATCATTGCCGCTGCAAAAGCAGCTCATGCAATGGAGTTCATTGAAAAATTACCGGAGGGCTTGCAAACAATGGTTGGTGAAAATGGAGTCCGTCTGTCCGGTGGTCAACGCCAGCGCATCGCCATTGCTCGTGCATTATTAAAAAATGCACCAATTCTGATTCTTGATGAAGCCACTTCGGCACTGGATACGGAATCAGAGCGTCACGTACAAGCGGCGCTGGAAACCGCCAAACAAGGGCGAACCACGTTAATCATTGCTCACCGTCTGTCGACTATTGAACAAGCCGATAAAATTATCGTCATGAATCAGGGCGAAATCATTGAAATGGGCAATCACCA
>CAYXVC010000039.1:0-2379 GCA_964468225.1 uncultured Gammaproteobacteria bacterium | reverse complement strand
ATGCAACCAAAATCCCAATCAGAACTTATTATTTTTATTATTGGCGCATTTATTTTATCCGCCATTCCTTTTGTTCATTGGCCATTTTCATGGCTGGAGACCTATTTCCATGAAATTTCACACGGTTTAGCCGCAATCATTTCTGGCGGTTCTGTTGATCGAATTGAACTACATCTGAAAGGCTCAGGGCTCTGTTACACCGTTGGGGGCTGGAAACTACTGGTCAGTTTTGCAGGATATGCCGGTGCCATTATCTGGGGTGCAATCATCTATCTGGGTGCATACTCCCCTGGCGGTCGCAGTCGATGGACGGCGGCGGTCGTATTATCACTCATGATCCTTTCAGGGCTGCTTTGGGCGCGAGATATTATTACAATTTTAATTATGCTGGTGATTTCCGGTTTGCTGTATGCTTCATTCACCTATGTAAAAGGTCAACTTTTTCATCGTTTGATGGCATTTGCCGGAATTTATGTGCTGGTCAGTGCCGCACGCTCACCATTAGTCTTGATTGATGGACGAGATCGCGGTGATGGCGCAGCACTTTCTGACCTGACCTGGATTCCTGAAATTGTCTGGGTCGCTGTATGGTGCTTGATGGCTATTGCAACTTTGGTGGTTTTATGGAGAATGTCAGGCCAACAAAAGACTCAATAATTAATAGGAATATCCAACATCATATCCCTACCTAAAAAAACAGTTTTACTGACACTCTTTATCGGGTTTTTCCTGACACTCACAGCCTGTTCAGATAGCAGCTCGCCCGCGTTACGCTTTGCACTTTCGAGCGCACCAGTGACGCTTGATCCACGTTTTGCAACAGATGCCACTTCGTCGCGCATTAATCGCCTGATCTATCGTCGATTGGTCGATTTTGACGAGCAATCACTGCCCAAACCTGATCTGGCCACATGGGAACAATTAACTCCAAAACAGTACCGGTTCAAACTCGGCAGTGACGGGCGCACCTTTCATGATGGCTCCCGACTTTCATCCGCCGATGTTAAAGCGACTTACAATAGTCTGCTGGATAAAAAAAATGCATCGCCCCATCGAGGTTCGTTAAGTAATATTGAAAATATTGAAACCCCTGATGATGAAACCATTGATTTCTACTTAAAAGAACCTGACGCGCTCTTCCCCGGAAAGTTGACGATCGGCATCCTTCCTGCGAGTGCCATCGAATTAAACCATCCATTTCAAAGCCAGCCCATTGGCAGTGGCCCATTTGCATTAAGCGACTGGTCGTATGAAGGAAAGTTACAGTTAACCCGCGTCAAAGATCAACAACAGCTGGAATTTCTTTACGTTAAAGACCCTACCGTACGAGTCCTCAAATTGTTGCGCGGTGAAGTGGATATGCTGCAAAGCAATCTTTCACCGGAACTGGTCAATTACCTTAGAGAAAAACCTGATTTTAAAGTCTTGCAATCAAAAGGCTCCAACTTCACCTACCTGGGTTTTAATATGGAAGATGCTCAGGTTGGCCAACATAACGTCCGCAAAGCCATTGCTTACGCGATTGATCGGGATGCGATTATTAAATACATCTGGGGCGGCGCAGCTCATCCGGCCAATGCCCTACTCCCTCCTACACACTGGGCGGGAAATTCTGAGCTCAGTAGCTACCAATATAATAAAGAGGTCGCACGTCAACTTCTCAAAAAGGCAGGGTTCAGTGCAAACAACCCACTCAAAATCACCTACAAAACATCCAGTGATCCCTTTAGAATTCGTCTCGCCACCATCATTCAAAGCCAGCTTGCCGAGGTGGGAATCGAAGTTAAAATACGCAGCTATGACTGGGGCAGTTTTTACGGTGATATCAAAGCGGGTCGCTTTCAACTCTATAGCCTTAGCTGGGTTGGCATCAAAAGCCCCGATATCTTTCAATATATTTTTCACAGCAGCTCGATTCCACCCAGCGGCGCTAACCGGGGGCGCTATATCAGCCCAGTTGCGGATCAACTCATTGATGTGGCAGGAGCCGCAACCGATCCAAAAGAACAAGCCGAAAAATACCAACAGTTACAAGCCCATGTATTCGAAGAGCTGCCTTATATTCCCTTGTGGTATGAAGACCATGTTTTCATAGCGAACGTCAATATTATTGGCTACACTCTCGCCACAGACGGCAATTATGACGGCCTCATCAATACAACAAAGGAGTGATTCTTGAAATTACAAGAGTCCACAGCCATCACAATAAAAGGTGTTGAAAAGCACTTTGGTAAAATTCACGCACTGCGCGGCATTGACCTTGAGATCAAACGCGGTGAATTTTTTGGTCTGCTCGGGCCTAACGGTGCAGGCAAATCAACGCTGATCAATATCATCGCAGGACTGACCCGTGCAGATGCCGGTCAGGTTTCGGTGATG
>CAYXVC010000038.1:15067-18107 GCA_964468225.1 uncultured Gammaproteobacteria bacterium | reverse complement strand
CAATGAAATAGAGGATTGGCTGCAAGCAGAAAAGGAGATTGATAGCTTGCAATACCTGGGGCAGTTTTAAGCAAGGAAAAAATCATGACAGATTCACCTGTTTATATTCGTTGGTTCAATGAGCTTTGTATTGACGACGTTGCCTTGGTGGGTGGTAAAAATGCCTCGCTGGGTGAAATGTATCAAAACCTTACTTCAGTAGGTGTGCGTGTGCCTAATGGTTTTGCCGTGACCGCAACGGCGTACCGTGATGTGCTGGATCATAACAGTGCCTGGCAACCGTTGCATGCGGCGCTTGATGGTCTTGATCCCGACAATGTAAAGGATTTACAGACACGAGGCAAAAAGGCGAGGGTGATTGTATATGACTGTGAGTTGCCAGAAGATTTGAAAATAGAAATTTTGCAATCCTATGCGCAACTCAAAAAGGAATATGGCGAAAATATCTCGTTAGCGGTGCGTTCGTCGGCGACTGCCGAAGATTCTCCCGAGGCCTCTTTTGCCGGTCAAAATGAGAGTTATCTCAATATCGCCAGTGAAGACGCTTTGCTTGATGCTTACCAGCGTTGTCTGGCTTCCAACTTTACCGACCGCTCTATTCATTACAAATACGATAACAATTTCGACCTCTACAAAGTCCATCTCTCCGTCGTGGTGATGAAAATGGTACGCAGCGATATAGGGACGAGCGGTGTGATGTTTTCGCTGGATACTGAAACGGGTTTTAAAGATGTTGTGTTCATCAATGCTGCGTTGGGTCTGGGGGAAAATATCGTTCAGGGTACGATTGATCCCGATAGTTTCTATGTGCATAAGCCAACATTTAACAAAGGGTTTCGTGCTGTTCTCAAACGTCAATTAGGCAGCAAAGAGAAAAAAATGATATTCACGGATCGGATCAATGCCGGAAATGTTGCTGTCGAGCACATCAAAAATATTGATACCAGTAGAGAAGAGAGAGTTCACTTTTGCATTTCTGATGAAGAGGTCATGGTGCTGGCCGACTATGCCATCAAAGTTGAGAATCATTACTCCAAAAAAGCAGACTATTACAAACCGATGGATATGGAGTGGGCAAAAGATGGACTGGACGGACATCTGTATATGGTGCAGGCACGGCCAGAGACCGTAGAGTCACAAAAAAAAGGGAATGTACTTGAAATTTATCACCTGAAAGAAACCGCGCAAGTTCTTGCGCGGGGGCAGGCGATCGGTACCCGGATTGGTGCAGGCAAAGTCCGTGTCATCAATAGCCTTGAATCACTGCGTGATTTTCAGCCCGGAGAGGTTTTGGTGGCTGATACCACTACACCGGATTGGGAGCCCGTAATGAAAACCGCCGCAGCGATTGTCACTAATCGTGGTGGCCGTACCTGCCATGCGGCGATTGTTTCACGCGAACTCGGTGTGCCTGCCATTGTGGGGAGTGGCAACGCAACGGAGATGCTCAAAAATTCTCAGGCAGTGACGGTCTGTTGCGCCGAAGGTGAAACAGGAAATGTCTATGAGGGGATTCTTGATTTCGAGATTCAGAAAACAGATCTCAGCCAGTTAGCACATCCCGAAACGGCGATCATGATGAATCTGGGGAACCCGGATCAGGCATTCAGCTTCGCTTCACTGCCAGTGGACGGCATCGGTCTGGCGCGTATGGAATTCATTATCAATGAATACATCAAAGTACACCCAATGGCACTGATACACCCGAAAAAAGTAGATGATGTCACGCGCGACAAGATCGTAGCCATGAGCATTGCTTACGATGACCCGATAGATTTCTTCATTAAAACGCTTGCGGAAGGGGTTGCCACCATTGCCGCAGCGGTGTATCCAAAGCCCTGTGTGGTACGTATGAGTGATTTCAAGAGCAATGAATATGCAAGCCTGCTGGGAGGGGCTTTTTTTGAACAGGAAGAAGAGAATCCGATGATCGGTTTTCGGGGGGCTTCCCGTTACACTCATCCGGCTTATGCCGAAGGCTTTGCACTGGAATGCGCGGCAATGAAACGCGTGCGTGATGAAATGGGTTTAACGAATGTCAAGTTGATGATCCCTTTTTGTCGCCGGGTGCAGGAGGGTGAAAAGGTGTTGGCATCAATGGCTGAACATGGTTTGAAGCATGGTGATAATGGTCTGGAAGTTTATGTGATGTGCGAGATTCCCAATAATATCATTCTCATCGACCAATTCGCTCAACTGTTCGATGGCTTTTCCATCGGTTCCAACGACCTGACCCAGCTCACCTTGGGCGTAGATCGTGATTCGGATATCGTTGCCTTTGAGTTTGACGAACGTGATTCTGGTGTAAAAGAGATGATTCGCCTTGCGGTGACCGGTGCGAAACGTAACGGTCGCCACTCAGGCATTTGTGGTCAGGCACCGTCAGACTACCCTGAAATGGCTGAATATCTGGTGGAGCTTGGTATTGACTCCATCAGTCTGAACCCTGATACGGTATTGACTACCACACAACATATATTGGAGGTTGAGCAGCGTCTGCGGGAGCGCTCTGACAAGTGAATATGGATATGGATAAGCTTCTGTGTGAAATCTCATGAGCCGTCTGTGTCTTGTGAGGCACGGCCAATCGGTCTGGAATTTACAGAATCGTTTTACCGGCTGGGTGGATGTTTCTCTCAGTCGGCAAGGTGTGATTGAGGCGCAAGAAGCTGCCGTATTGCTGGCGAATGAGTATTTTGATGTGGCCTTCACTTCCAGTCTGTTACGAGCGCAGGATAGTTTATACGAGATCCTCAGGCAGAACCGTCATTGCCCGGAGTATGTGCGTGTGCATGAGCAGAGCAGTGAGTGGTATGAACACTTCAGTCCGGATGAAAATGACGAAGATGAGCTGAAAATATACGTCTCGGAAAAACTGAATGAACGTTACTATGGTGATCTGCAAGGTCTCAACAAGGGATGTGCCCGTCGGCGCTATGGTGCGGAGCAGGTGCATCTTTGGCGTCGCAGTTATGATGTTCCACCGCCCAATGGCGAGAGCCTGGAAATGACGGCAAAAAGAACGCTTCCCTATTACAGG
>CAYXVC010000038.1:0-14967 GCA_964468225.1 uncultured Gammaproteobacteria bacterium | reverse complement strand
TCATGATGGCTCAGTCAAAGATCAATCCTGAAACTCCAGCTCAAGGGCTCAGTTCCGCACAGGCGGAAGAGCGATTAAAACAGTACGGCCCCAATGCGTTGCAGGAGAAAAGGCGCTCACCTTTGCTGCGCTTATTGGGTTATTTCTGGGGCCCCATCCCGTGGATGATTGAGGTGGCGGCGATTCTTTCGGCATTGGTTCAGCACTGGCCCGATTTTTGGATCATTATGTGCTTATTGGTCTTTAATGCCGGAATTGGTTTCTGGCAGGAGTACACCGCAGGCAATGCGGTCGAGGCGCTGAAAAAACAGCTGGCACTAAGCGCACGGGTAATACGCGATGGAAGCTGGCAGGAGATTGATGCCAAGCGGCTGGTGCCCGGTGATGTCATCCGTATTCGTCTGGGCGATGTGATTCCTGCAGATGTGACATTGATTGAGGGTGATTATCTGAATGTCGATCAGTCTGCACTGACCGGCGAATCACTGCCTGTGACCAAGCAGACGGGGGACTCGGCTTACTCGGGCACGATTGTGAAACAGGGCGAGGTTGTTGCCGAAGTGAGTGCGACTGGTGGGCAGACTCAGTTTGGTAAAACGGCCAGTCTGGTGGAGCAGGCCACCACGGTTTCTCATTTTCAAAAAGCGGTGCTGACCATTGGAAATTATCTGATCTATGTCAGTTTGGCACTGGTGGTGATTCTGGTGCTGGTGCAGTTGCATCGTAATGCACCGTGGCTGGAGCTGGTGCAGTTTGCACTGATTTTGACTGTTGCCTCCATTCCGGTGGCAATGCCTGCGGTGCTATCTATGACAATGGCAGTAGGTGCTGTGGCGCTCTCCAGACTCAAGGCTATTGTGACGCGACTGGAATCCATCGAAGAGATGGCCAGCATGGATCTGCTCTGCTCCGACAAAACCGGAACACTGACTCAAAACCGCCTGACTCTGGGCAAGGTCGAACTATTCCACGCGACGGATGAGCAGGCCGTATTACTGGCGGCATCGCTGGCTTCCCGAGCAGAGAATCAGGATGCTATCGATCAGGCGGTGCTGGAAGGCCTGAAGAGCCAAGCGCTTTTCAAATCTTACCATCAGAGCGGCTACGTGCCTTTCGATCCGGTGCATAAGCGCACTGAGGCGACCATCGTCGATGCTCAGGGGAAAACCTTTCAAGTGACCAAAGGCGCACCTCAGGTCATCATGCAGATCTCCGGTCTGACTGATGAAGAAAGCCAGCGGGCGCAACAGGTCGTGAATGTTTTTGCAGAGGAGGGCTACCGCGCTTTAGGAGTGGCACGCAAAGAACAGGATGCAGAGCAGTGGCAATTTCTGGGTATTCTTTCACTGTTTGATCCGCCTCGGGAAGATTCAGCAGAAACGATTGCCAGCGCTCAGGCTTATGGCGTGGATATGAAAATGCTGACTGGTGATAATCAAGCCATCGCCAAGCAAATTTCCGGCAAGCTCGGCTTGGGTACGAACATTCTGCCTGCCAGTGCACTCTCTCTGGATAAAGACGGTCATCGAGATGATGTCGATGGTGAACGTGTAGAGAAGGCCGATGGTTTTGCAGAGGTTTTTCCTGAGCACAAGTTTGGCATCGTCAAACTGCTTCAGAGGCGTGACCACATCATCGGCATGACGGGCGATGGTGTTAATGACGCGCCTGCGCTGAAACAGGCGGACGTGGGCATTGCGGTCAGTGGTGCGACGGATGCAGCGCGGGCGGCGGCGGATCTGGTGCTTACCGCGCCGGGGCTGTCGGTGATTATCAATGCCATTGAGGAGGCCAGGCGCATCTTCGAACGCATGAACGCCTATGCCATTTATCGCATCTGCGAAACGATTCGCATCATGCTTTTTGTGGTGTTGACGATGATATTTTTCGACTTCTATCCCATCACCGCAATCATGATTATTCTGCTCGCCTTTCTCAATGATGTGCCCATCATGTCGATCGCCTATGATCGTACCGGACTGGAGAAAAAACCGGTGCGCTGGAATATGAGCCAAGTCATCACCGTGGCGACTGTCATGGGAGTCGTTGGTGTGATCGGTAGTTTTGGTATGTTGTTGTTGGCAATGGACTGGCTGAAACTGGATGTGGCACAGATTCAGACTTATGTATTTCTGAAAATGGCCGTGGCAGGCCATCTGGTATTGTTCGTTGCTCGCACCAAAGACTATTTTTGGAAACAGCCGTGGCCCGCGCCCATCATGATCTGGTCTGCTTTAATTACCAAACTGGCGGCGACGCTTCTAGCGGCTTATGGCTTTGGCCTTATGGTACCGATCACCTGGCCTGAAATTGCACTCATCTGGGGCTATTCCATTGCTTCGGCGCTGCTGACGGATGCCATCAAGGTTCAAGTCTATCGGCATCTGGAGCGGCGTACGCCGAAACATCAGGAATTTCTCACTCGCGTGCAACAATCCCTGCACGATTATGGTAAAAAAGAGTAAAGCTTTCTAAAAAACGACACCCTTACGCTTACCAAAGACGAAGGCTAGTACGCTTTACTCACACGTTATCGCATAATTTCACGCATACCGGTTCGAAATTTATTCGCGCCTCCCATTGCAGGGTGACGTACTTCTGCTTCTACTTTAATACCAAGGTCGTTTAATGTTTGTGTCGCTTTTTTACCTACACTGATTACGCGTACACCATGAAAATGCTGTAAAAGAAGCTCAAGCACGGGCAGACCAGCTTGAAGCTCTTTGTTCGTAGGTGTCCGGTTTGAATGCATATTCCTATCTTTCATCGGATGCCAGGGAAAGGCATTCCACATGACAACATTTTCAGCGATATTTAACTCTTTCAATATTCCCCAGACAATCGTTGCTGAAGGCTCACTGAATGGCAGTTTGCGCAATGTCAGGCGTTGCTTGAGTGGGGGAATGCCTGGAATGGCACCTTCCATAAGCAATCGTTCGGATGTGAACGTTATTCCCGAATAACGACACCCTTGGTAGCCTGCTGCTTCCCCCACGAGAATGGCGCGTACATTTTTATTATTCAAGTGAGTGAAAAGTCGTTTTTGACGACCTTCAAATGCATCAGGAATAGCATCAAACTCACATTGCTGAGCCCAAGGGTTGAAAGCGTCAGATGCCTTGTAATCGAGGATGGAAGACAATAGTGTGCGAAGGGTTGAACAATCAGAATTCATCAAATAATTTTACTCAAAAATTTCAAAGCAACTCACTATATGTTACATGCGTTTGTTTGATCAAGGTGGCCGCTCTTTTGATAAAGAGGCACAACAATTTCACCTTGGCAGCCTCCTAGGGTAGAATCCAGCGTTTTTGATTCATATATTTTTAGCAGGTTTATGTCGAAAACGGTTCAGGCAGTTCGTGGAATGCACGATATTTTACCCACTCAAACACCGGGTTGGCAGCATTTGGAAGGCACCATGCGACGCATACTTTGCGCTTATTCGTATGATGAAATCCGCTTTCCAATTCTTGAAAAAACGGACCTGTTTAAGCGCACCATCGGTGAAGTGACCGATATTGTAGAAAAAGAGATGTATACCTTCGATGACCGTAATGGCGAAAGTTTGACACTGCGCCCTGAAGGTACAGCAGGTTGTGTGCGAGCCTGTCTGGAAAATGGTTTGCTGCATAATGAGGTCAGACGGCTGTGGTATATGGGGCCGATGTTTCGTTATGAACGACCACAAAAAGGGCGATACCGTCAATTTTATCAGATTGGTGTTGAAACATTTGGAATGAATGGCCCTGACATTGATGCAGAGCTGATTATGATGACTGCACGTTTATGGCGTGAGCTGGGTCTGAATGATCTGGAGCTGCAAATCAATTCATTAGGCACTCCGGCTTCGCGTGGCGAGTATCGCGAACATTTGGTGGCGTATTTTAAAGCTCATACGGATCAACTGGATGATGACAGCTTGCGGCGTCTGGAATCAAATCCGTTACGTATTCTTGATAGTAAAAATCGGGATATGCAAGAATTAATAGAAGCTGCCCCCAAGCTGGCTGATTTTCTTGATAGTGAATCTGCGCTACATTTTGAACAGTTAAAATCGATGTTAGAGGCTGCCGGAATTGGCTATAAAGTGAACCCACGTCTGGTGCGAGGGTTGGACTATTATGGTAAAACGGTTTTCGAATGGGTCACCACGCGTTTAGGTGCGCAAGGCACCGTCTGTGCAGGTGGGCGTTATGATGGGCTGGTTGAACAGTTGGGTGGTAAATCAACGCCTGCGGTTGGATTTGCCATGGGTGTGGAACGTTTGATTGCATTACTGGAAGAGTCAGGGGAAACAAAAGTAGCTTCTGTCGATGCGTATATGGTATTGATGGGGGAGAGTGCTACAAAGCAAGGGCTATTACTCGCAGAACAGTTGCGCGACGCTTCACCCGCCCTGACATTAAGAGTGAACTGTGGTGGTGGCAGTTTTAAAAGCCAGTTTAAAAAAGCAGATAAATGCGGCGCACGTATTGCATTGATTTTGGGCGATGATGAATTTGAGCAAAAGGTTGTCGGCTTGAAATATCTGCGAGAAGATCGCCCTCAACAGACGATTAAATGGTTAGATTTAACCGCTGAAAAGTTATTGAATTAATTTGGAGAAGAGCCATGGCTTACGAAACAGAGCAAGAACAGGTCGATGCAATCAAAAAATGGTGGCAATCAAATGGTACAGCTATTGTTGCTGGCCTGGCCATCGGTGCAGCGGCTCTTTTTGGGTGGAATATGTGGACAGATAATACCCGAAACCAGCAAGAAGCTGCGTCCACAGCCTATCAGCAGTTGATGGATACATTGGCTGACAAAGAGAACGACATCGTTCTTGAACGCGTAGAGCGTTTGAAAAGTGACTATGCTGATTCACCTTATGCAGTATTGGCTGCCATGGCTGCGGCCAAAGCCAATGTGAATAAAAATGATCTGGAAGCCGCTCAAACACAGTTGCAATGGGCATTAGATCATAGTAGTGATGTTGGTATACAACATATTGTTCGATTGCGTCTGGCACGGTTGCTGATTGCGACGGATAAAAGTGAAGGGGCGTTATCGTTGCTGGAAAAAGTGACTAATACAGCGAGCTTCACAGCAGACTACGATGAATTGAAAGGGGATATTTATATAGCAACGGGCGAGGTTGGTTTGGCACGAACGGCCTATAAAAAAGCACTTGCAGAGGGCGAAAATTCCCCTAACAGTCGTTTTTTACAAATGAAACTGGATGAATTGGGATCAGGAGATAACTCTTGAAACTGAGTGGCCAAATAAAGTTATGCAGTATCGTTCTATTGATGTTTTTTCTGAGTGCGTGTAGCGCTAAAAACCATGTTGATCCACCCGCCGAACTCATTTCGTTTGACCCGGTCGTTCAATTTGAAGTGATATGGTCTAAAAAGTATCGGGATATTGTGACGACGACAGATCCATTAATACTGTTGGTGGCTGATGGGCGTATTTATTTCGGTGGCGATGAAGGGCGTGTCACAGCACTGGATCAAAGCAGTGGTGAAAAACTATGGAGTGTTGAAACCGGGGTAGAACTGTCGGCAGGTGTAGGTGATACCGATGCGCTTTTGTTATTAGGCTCACATCATGGTGAGCTGTTAGCACTCAATAAAAAAGACGGGCAGCAAGTTTGGCGGAGTATGTTGTCGAGTGAAGTGTTATCGCCACCTGTTGGCTTGAAAGGCGAGGTATTCGCTCGCACTGGTGATGGCAAGGTATTTGCTCTGGATGCTGCAAGTGGTGAGCAGCTCTGGGTGATTAGCCAAAAAACTCCCGTGCTGTCATTGCGGGGTGAAAGCCGGTTGCTTGTCGATGAAAACAATGTATATGCGGGTTTTGCTAATGGAAAAATGCTTGCTGTATCTCAAAAAGAGGGGCAAGTTTTGTGGGATACAACCGTCGCAATTCCACAAGGACGATCAGAGCTGGAACGGATGGTCGATATTGATAGCGCTCCACTGCTGGATTCGGAAGTCATTTATGCAAGCACCTTTCAAGGTCGTGTGGTGGCGATGAGTCAAACCAGTGGCTCTATTTTTTGGGCGCATGATATCTCTACTTTTAAAGATATGGCGATGAATGAATCGCAGCTTTTTATCGTAGATGAACAGAGTCACCTGTGGGCGCTGGATCGCCAAGGCGGAGCTTCACTTTGGCGACAGGAAAAATTGCATGGTCGTCAATTGAGTGCTCCTATTCTTTACGGTGATTATGTTGTTGTATCAGATTTTGAAGGTTACATACATCTGTTGTCACAAAAAGAAGGGCAGTTTTTCTCTCGTTACCAAATTGATAAGTCAGGTGTTTACGGTTCCCCTGTTGTTGCTGATGGCGTACTTTATGTTGTTGGTAAGAGCGGGACTCTTACGGCATTGCGTCTGGCTGATTGAACAAACGTTACTAATTTCAGGTTGCTATGAATCCAGTTTTTGCCTTGGTAGGCCGCCCGAATGTGGGTAAATCAACACTCTTTAACCGTTTAACCTGCACGCGTGATGCGTTGGTGGCCAATCAACCCGGTCTGACGCGAGATCGTATTTACGGTAAAGGGCGTTTGGGAGATCGTTCCTATTCCGTGATTGATACCGGCGGGCTTTCAGAAAGAGACGAAGGCATTGATGCTGTGATGGCCGAGCAATCCTGGATGGCGGCTGAAGAGGCGGATGCGGTTCTGTTTTTGGTGGATGGTCGGGAAGGGCTTTCTGTTATTGATGAAATGCTGGCGATGCGATTGCGTTGTTTAAGCAAGCCTCTATTTTTGGTTGTGAATAAAACTGAAAGGCTCAATGACGATATTGTATCTGCTGAATTTCAGGAGCTCGGTTTAGGCGAACCTGTCGCGATTTCATCGGCGCATGGTGAAGGCGTTCGAGAGCTTCTGGATGAGATTTTTAAGCTTTTTCCTGAAGAGGAAGGGGACGATGGTAAAGTTGATCGAGGTATTAAATTAGGCATTATTGGCCGCCCGAATGTGGGTAAATCAACTTTGGTTAATCGTATGCTGGGTGAAGAGCGTGTTGTGGTTTTTGATGAGCCTGGTACCACGCGAGACAGCGTTTTTATTCCGTTTGTACGTGATGAACAAAAATATACTTTGATTGATACCGCAGGGGTGCGGCGGCGCAGCAAAGTGAATGATATGCTGGAAAAATTCAGTGTTATTAAAACGCTGAAGGCTATTGAAGAGTCCAATGTGATTATTCTGGTTCTTGATGCACATAAAGAAGTGAGTGATCAGGACGCAAGGTTACTGGGATATGTTTTAGAAAGCGGCCGAGCGTTGATTATTGCAGTGAATAAATGGGACGGTCTGAACTCTGAAAAACGCAAGGAGATCAGGCGCATGCTCGACTTTAAACTATCGTTCGTTGATTTTGCCCGAATCCATTTTATCTCAGCGCTGCATGGCACTGGTGTGGGTGATTTATTCAAATTTGCACAAAAAGCGTATCGCTCAGCGATGATTAAAGTGCCGACCCCACGTTTAACACAAATTCTCGAAGATGTTGTTGAACAAAATCAGCCTCCGCTGGTGCATGGAAGGCGTATAAAGCTGCGTTATGCGCATCAAGGTGGAAAAAATCCGCCTCTGTTTATTGTGCATGGCAACCAGACAAAATCATTGCCGGATTCGTATAAACGTTTTTTGGAGAATACTTTTACAAAAGTATTAAGACTGGAAGGCACTCCGGTTCGCTTTCAATTTAAAAGTGGTAAAAACCCTTATGCCAGGGATTCTGATAAAAAACCCAATCTGGTGACTCCTCGTCAGAAAAGAGAAGGTCGATCAAATTCTGCAAAAAATGTAAGAGCCAGGAAAAGCAGAAAAAAACAGGACTTTAAAAAATGAATACATCAAACCGATTGAGCCTCCTGGGGATCTTTATACTATTTTTTTGTGTCAATGCCTTCGCAGCAGAAAAAATAGAGTGGGAGACGATCGTTGATCAGGTTTCAGAGTCTGTAGTCTCTTTGAAAGTAGATAGTGCACGTCCATTTGACACCAGCTGGAACAGTTCCCAGCAGGCGACCGGATTTGTGGTTGATGCCGAGCGGGGTATTATTTTAACGAACCGTCATGTGGTTCAACCTGGGCCTGTGATGGCGGTGGGAATGTTTTTGAATCATGAAGAGGTGGATCTTAAACCGATTTATCGGGATCCGGTGCATGATTTTGGTTTTTTTCAGTACGATCCTGCAGAACTCTCTTTTAATAATCCTGTTGCACTCAAACTCAATCCGAATGCGGCCGTTGTTGGTAAAGATATTCGTGTGATTGGTAATGATGGCGGAGAGCATCTCTCGATTCTTTCGGGAACATTGGCGCGTCTTGATCGACGGGCACCTAATTACGGTCGGGGTAGCTATAATGATTTCAATACCTTTTATATGCAGGCCGCTTCCAGTATCAGTGGCGGAGCATCCGGCTCACCCGTCGTGGATATGTCCGGTGATGTGATTGCATTGAGTGCGGGTGCGAACCTTAAAAATGCAGCCAGCTTCTTTTTACCCCTTGATCGAATAGCAAGAGCCTTGAAATTAATTCAAGCGGATCAGCCTGTGACTCGGGGAACGTTACAAACAATATTTTGGCACCAGCCCTATGAAGAGTTACGTCGCTTGGGGTTGAGCGATGAATCTGAGGCATTGGTTCGTGAGTCTAATCCTGACGGCATTGGTATGCTGGTTGTGAATCAGGTGATCAGGAGAGGGGTTGCGGATGGTTTTTTCATGCCGGGCGATATTATCCTGAAAGCCAATGGCCAATTGATGACAAGTTTTCCACCGCTGGCAGAGTTGCTGGACAGTTCTGTCGGTGATCAGGTCGTGTTTGATATTGAACGTGCAGGAAAGTTGTTAAGTGTGACTCTGAAAGTAGCAGACTTACACGCTATTACTCCGGCTTCCTATATTGCTTTCGGTGGAGGTCTGTTGCATGACCTTTCATATCAGCAGGCGCGTAATTATCATGTTCCGATTGCTGGTGTTTATATCGCAAACCCGGGTTATGTTCTGGGTAATGAATCTGTTGGGCGCGGTGTGGTGCTGACTTCCATGAATGATCAACCGATTCGAAACTTGCATGATCTGGAAGCCGTACTTGCAACACTGGCGGATGGAGATCAGGCTTCTATACGTTTTTTCAATTTAGGCAATCCGAATCATGAAATGGTTGCGGTGATCTCTATGGATCGTCGCTGGTTTTCTGTGGAGGCGTGTGATCGCGATGATAAATCCGGTTACTGGCCTTGCAGGACACTCGCTGAAGGCCCTGATGAAATGCCCTTAAAACCCGCGTCTACACGTTTTTCAGAAGTCAGTGATCCCAGAGCGAAAGCAATTGCACCATCGTTAGCTATTGTGACGTTCGAAATGCCATTTCGAGTCGATGGCGTGCGGGATTCTCGCTATATTGGCACGGGTGTTGTTCTGGATGCCGAGAAAGGGTTGATTGTTGTTGATCAAAATACCGTGCCGGCTTTTCTGGGGGATGTAAATATTACATTTGCAGGCTCTTTGGAGGTGCCAGGTAAAGTTGAGTTTGTTCACCCTTATCATAATATGGCGGTTGTTTCGTACGATCCCGCTTTGATTGGTGATACGCCGGTTAAAAGTGCTGAGTTTGTTAATCAACCATTGAAGCAGGGTGACCGAGTGTGGCAAGTGGGGTTGAAAGGTAATCATCAATTGACCGTTCAAAGCACAACGATCAGTTCGGTCGACGCGGCAATTTTTCCGGTTCCTTCTGTGCCCTGGTTTCGTGATACAAATATTGAAGTTGCATCGGTGACAAATAGTGTTAATACCGTGGGAGCTGTATTGGCCAATGAAGAAGGAAAAATTGTTGCACTGTGGGCAAATTTTGCTTATCAGGCGGGTAAAAAAATCAGTAGTGTGATGCGTGGTATTCCTGCTGAACTGGTGATGGAACTGGCTGATATAGTCGGTCAATCACCAGTTTCTAAAATGCGTTCTTTGGAAGTAGAACTCTATCAGTTGCCCCTTTCAGAAGCCCGTAAACGTGGCTTGTCGAATGAATGGGTGGTCATGCTGGAAGCGCACAACCCCACACGCAGAGAGGTATTGCTGATAACACGTCGTGTCACGGGTTCACCAGCGGCCGAGAATTTGATTGAAGGCGACCTGTTACTCGCATTGGATGGTACGCCTGTGACCAACTTTCGTGATGTTGAAAAAGCAGTAAAAGATAAAAAAGCCCTTGATGTCACAATATTGCGTCAGGGAAAAGAGCTTACATTAAATATACCAACGGTCGCATTAGACGGAATGGGAACGGATCGCGTGATTAGCTGGTCTGGTGCATTGATTCAGGCTCCGCATCGCTCTATTGCAGCACAGAGAGGGTTTGCAGCAGACGGGGTTTATATTGCTTGGGCGTGGTGGGGAAGCCCCGCGAATCATTTCGGTTTGTCCGGCAGCTTGCGCATTATTAGAGTTGATGGTGTTGCGGTGCCGGATCTTGATACTTTTTTATCGGTAGTTAAAACAAAAGAACACCGTGATTCAGTTCGTCTGGAGGTTGTTGATCTGAATGGTCGGGAAAATATGGTGACATTGAAACTGGATTTAAATTACTGGCCAACCTATGAATTGAAATGGACTCAAAAAGAGGGCTGGAAGCGGTATAGTCTTTAAATTTGGATATTTATTTATTGATAGGTAGTATCGTGAGCTTACCATTTTTTTTGTAAGCTCCAGTATCAATGAAGTGCATGTTTTTAATCATTCTGGGTTTTTCGACAATGGTGTGTCCACAATAAACTTTCTTAATACCATCAATGGGTTTGCTGAGTATACTCGTGGATCTGATGCGACTCCATAACGCAATTTCCCGTACTTTTTCATCGCCGGATTCCAGTTTGGAAATGAAATTTTTCCAGCTCATTCTGGATGGAACATCCGCGTGTACGATTCCTACAGCCCCTTTCGGGGTTTTTATTTCAATTGCAATCGGTAATTTATAGAGTGCCCGCTGAAATTGGTAGCGCATTTGTTTGTCTGTTTTTATCCACCATTCGCCACCATTGTCCAGCATTAAGCGCATCATTTTTTCATTGCCGAAAGATTGTAAAAGCATATCTTCATGATTGCCTAGAACAGGATGGAACCAGGGCTGATCAAGCCACTGGAGTGCTGCGGGTGAATTGATACCTCGGTCCACTAAATCACCGACAGAAAACACGCGATCAAGTCGGGGGTTAAACCTTAGTGCACGCAACCCTGCAACAAGCTGGGCAAACTCTCCGTGAATATCACTTACCACATAATCTGTTCCAGCGACATTTTGTTCGAAGCGTTTTATTGTCGGGTTGTTATTCATCTTGTTATATTAAATTTTTTTCGAGCGCATGAGGGAGTATGATAGCATTTCCCGAGTATGCGCCGTTCCTTAAAAAAAGTATTATCGGCTGTTTGTTGCAAGAAGTGTAAAGGTATTAGTTTAATGAGAATGTCTGCAAAAACATTCCTTGAGTGGAAAGATAAACGAATCACACTACTAGGGATGTCCGGGGTGGGTAAAACACGCCTGTCAAGTAAACTGCCCAATGACCACTGGTTTCATTTTTCGGGGGATTATCGCATTGGCACCAAATATTTGGAAGAGCCTATATTAGATAATATTAAACGTCAGGCGATGGATGTGCCTTTTTTACGTGATTTACTGCGCTCGGACTCTATCTATATTTGTAATAATATTACCGTTGAAAATCTTGCGCCCGTTTCTACATTTCTTGGTAAATTAGGCGATCCTGAAAAAGGTGGGTTAAGCCTCACTGAATTTAAGCGCCGACAGAAATTACACCGACAAGCCGAAATTTTTGCCATGCTGGATGTTCCGGATTTTATCAAAAAAGCCAAGGGAATTTATGGCTATGACTGCTTTTTAAACGATGCTGGAGGCAGTGTGTGTGAGTTGGAGGATGAAAGTGTTTTAAAAACGCTGGCAGAAAATACACTGA
Organism: uncultured Gammaproteobacteria bacterium; assembly: GCA_964468225.1. GTDB lineage: Bacteria > Pseudomonadota > Gammaproteobacteria > JAADGQ01 > JAADGQ01 > S141-38. Next base: position 2,977 of record CAYXVC010000038.1, on the reverse strand, counting down.
TTCTTTATCTGCGAACGGATGAAACACTGGAGCACTTGCTGATTGAACGCGCAAAAAAAGCACCCAAACCACTCTATTATCGGGAAGCTTTTCTGGACGAGCAACTCCCTGTTTATATGCAAGAACATGGTTATATTGATGAGAGTGAAATCCCTCCTGATGAGTTTGTGAATTGGATTTTTCCAAAGCTGTTTCAATCACGCCTGCCACGTTATCAGGATATTGCTGATCGCTATGGTTATACGGTCGATGTTGCAAATATAGCTCATGTGGAGAGTGAATCTGATTTTTTAGAGATGGTGGTTGAGACCATCGCACGTCAGGAATCAAAATAATATGGCTCTTGTCGCACATTCAGGGCTGCCGACGTATACGCGACTACGTGAAGAAGGGCATCAAGTCATTTCGCAAAAAGTGGCTCAACATCAGGATATTCGCGAGTTGCATATCGGTTTTTTAAATATGATGCCTGATGCGGCATTAGAAGCGACCGAGCGTCAATTTTTTCGCCTGATTGGTTCATGCAATCAAATGGTTCAGTTCTATATTCATCCATTTAGCATTGATGGTGTCCCTCGGGGTGAAAAAGGGCGCGCACATATTGATAAATATTATGAAGATTTTGCAACGATTCAAGAGCAAGGGCTGGATGCTTTAATTATCAGTGGAGCGAATGTTACCCGGCCTAAGCTGGAGCAGGAAGATTTTTGGGAGCCTTTAATCGAAGTATTTAATTGGGCACAAAAAAGTGTCACTTCAATTCTCTGCTCTTGCCTGGCAACGCACGCTTTGGTTCAATATGAATACGGTATTAGACGTACACGTCTGCCTCAAAAAAAATGGGGTGTTTTTTCTCATCAAGTGATTGAGCGCAAACATCCATTAGTGAATAATATCAATACGCGTCTGGATCTGCCACATTCACGTTACAATGAAATCTTTAGCGATGATTTGGAGCGAGCAGGGTTGTGTGTTCTGATCAAAAGTGATGATGCGGGTGTGCATTTGGCGGTGAGTGAAGATTTGATTAGTGTAGTCTATCTTCAGGGGCATCCTGAGTACGATGCGATCAGCCTTCTTAAGGAGTATAAGCGGGAGTGTCTGCTGTTTTTTTCAGGAACAAGGGAAGAGTACCCCGTATATCCGGAAAATTATTTTACATCCGTCGCGCAGAAAATCCTTGAAAAATATAAAAACTCGCTTCTCTTTGCAAAAAAAAATGGAGAAATAGCGCCCGAGTTTCCCGAGGCGGCGATCATTCCTTATCTCGATAATACTTGGCGGGATTCAGCAAAAGCGGTGATTAATAACTGGTTAGGGAAGGTATATCAAATGACAAGTCAGAATGGATGAGTTATTTTGTGTCCACACTCTTAATGTTCGGAGGTTCGCGGGTTATCATGTTGAACTATCTGTGTAGATTATAAGGGCTTTGGCTATGAGTCAGGTAATAAAGAAAATCATAAAAGCTTCTTTTTCAGGGGTTGTGTGTGTTGTTGTTTTTGGTTGCACAACGGTGGCTGAAACAGGCCGCTCACAGTTGCTTTTGATCAGTCCGTCACAAGAAATTCAGATGGGTTTGAGTGAGTTTGAAAAACAGAAAAACGCTACGCCGATTTCAAAAGATCTGTCAAATGTCAATATGATTCAAGCGGTTGGTAAACGCATTTCTGCCGTTGCCGAGTTACCAAATGCACAATGGGAATTTGTGCTGTTTGATTCGCCCGAAATGCCCAATGCGTACTGTTTGCCGGGTGGAAAAGTCGGTATTTATAGCGGCATATTGTCCATCACTCTGGATGAGGCGGGTATGGCAACTGTGATTGCGCACGAAGTCGCCCATGCGGTCGCTCGTCATGGCGCGGAGCGTGTTTCTCAGGGGCTAGTATTGCAAATGGGTGGTCAAATGCTTCAAACAGCGATGCAAACCCAGTCTGTTGCAACGCAAGGATTGATTATGAGTGCTTATGGCGTGAGTTCTAAGGTCGGTGTGGCACTGCCTCATTCACGCAAACAAGAGCTGGAAGCAGACCGAATAGGTCTGCTTTATATGGCAAGAGCAGGGTATGACCCGCGCGAAGCGGTAAAATTCTGGCAACGATTTCGTGATTTTAATCAGGAAAATGGTCAGAGTTCGCCAGAGTTTTTGAGCACGCATCCATTGGATGATAATCGCATATCACAAATTCAATCTTTACTGCCACAAGCGATAGCAGAGTATGAAAAATTAAAATAAATTACATTCCAAACATGGCACCTGTTGCCTTTTCAACCAGCTTTGAGCGTTCAGGATTGCGTAAAACTTGCAGGAGTGAGCCACGCATTCCTGGAATGTAGAGCAGATCTGACATCACATGGTTAAATATATCTTGCCCAATACTCTCATGTGCCAGCGCTTCAATATAGGGTTGACTTAGTTCGGGGGAATGAAGGTCATTCCAGCTTCTTCCTGCAATGGTAATTAAAACTTCAATATTGCGAGCCACTGAATGATTCAACAAATTTTTAATCAGTTGCTCTCGCAGGCCTTTGGCTTTGGCGTAAGATATTCCACGTAAACCCGAGGTGATGATTTGAATGTCAGGTTCTTTTGCCGAGAGCTGTTCATTGATTCGGCTAATAATCGCTTCAGTTATTTGTGTCTCTACTTTTTCATTTTCCAAAAAATTACATAGCGATGTGAAAGGTTGGACTGGAAGCTGAGATATTGATTTTGCAATATATTGTGCATTGTTATCTTCATCTAAACGTGTAGCAACATCTGCAATTCCCTGTAACCCCAGTTGCGACCATTGTTCGTAACCTAAATCCCCGGCAAAGTAGCATTGTGTATGCTGATAATATTTTGAGGGGGATTGTCCGAGTACTTTGAGGGTTTTGGCGTGAAAGCAGGCCATGCGTTCCTGATTGGGAGTGAAACCATAGGGGTTATCATCCATTGCATTTTGCGCATCCTGTTGGGTGTTGCTGAATTTAG
>CAYXVC010000037.1:17129-18355 GCA_964468225.1 uncultured Gammaproteobacteria bacterium | reverse complement strand
AAACCATTCACCACCAAATTTGTACTGGTACCGATCAACGTACAGGTTCCACCTGCAATGGCCGCATAACTCAGAGGAATCATGAGTTTGGAGACTGCAAACTGGTATTTTTTTGCCCATTCACTCACCACTGGAATTAACATGGCAACAACGGGCGTGTTATTCATCAGCGCACTCATCATGGCAACAGGTGCCATCAATCGGCTTTGAGCACTTTGAAGTGACTTGGGCTGCCCCAAAAGAGTCGGAATCATTGCGTTTATTGCACCCGTTTCTCGCACTCCTGCGGCAACGACATACAACATGCCAATCGTCACCATGCCTTCATTGGAGAGACCGATCAGTGCTGTTTGTGGTGTCAACACACCGCTTAATAGAAGAAGTGTTAATCCACCAACCAATACCATATCCGGCGCTAGCCGTGTCAAACTCAGCAAGCCAAAACAGAGCACGACAACACTTAACGTGAACCAGGCTTCCCATATCATTGCTAAGTATAGGCTCGCTTAAATTGATCCAGAAATTCATTCAGCATACTTTCAGGAAGATTATTAATACCCGCAGCGGCTTTACGCCCTCCTCCAGTCGGGAAACCACGACACAATACATCTGCTCCATCTTTATTTGAAAAAGGTGCTCTGACACTGACAAGGTAACCACCCTCACTTCGCTCGGTCAGCAGTGCATGAGCGCGGTTCTGATTTTCACTTGCAAGCTTATTGGCATAAACTCCACTGACGCGCCGCGCCCAAACTTCATCAGGAAAAAGCAAAACAGCATGTGCATCATCAGCTTGTATCATTTTAATATTTTCAGCTTTCTGCATATCCTGGCGATAACCATCACACAATTTTTTAAACACCTCAGGCTCTTTTTCAATAAATTCAAAAGGCGATTCGTAAGGTTGAATTAACTGGAATAAGGCGGTCGGTGTAAAATGCAAATCATCCAGTGAAGCGCCGTAAGCATTGTAGTTCATGCATTCGCCTAACTGGCGAAGCAATGCTTTTTGTGCATCATCCAACCCACTACCTACCTGGTCTGCCATTGCAGATAGGTTATCTCCATATGCACCTACAACGGCCCAATCAGAAAACTTTCCCTTTAAATATTGATTGACCAGTACGCTGGTACAAACTTCTGAAGATGTATTAATCATCGCATCCAAATGCCTGTTTTCAGGAATTTCACCGGAAAAATGATGATCAAAATACTGGACATTAACA
>CAYXVC010000037.1:0-17029 GCA_964468225.1 uncultured Gammaproteobacteria bacterium | reverse complement strand
TCTATCAATGCAGCATTTCTATCCTTTTGTTCACTATTTTTCATTTCATCCGCCAAAATAGCAATTTGGTACTGCATGCGTTCCAGCTTAAACTCTTCTGGCGATGCAACACCTGCAAGAATCTCCAAACGCAAACCGAGTTCCTCTTTTGTTAACTGGTTTGATTGGCAGTATGCATCAATATCAGCAGTGATATCTTCACCATTTTGATACTTCTCAAGATAAGAGTTTGTCTTTTCATAACGCATCACTATCGCTGTATCAATAGCAGAGTTTTGACTTTTAAGTGCACTCCATTGTTCATCAATCACTGATATTTCATCCGCTAAATCTGTTTGTTTAATACCAGCACTTACAACTTCACCCAATAGTTTTTCAAGATCACTGCATATTTTATGTTTTAATTTCAGTTGTTCTTTTTGAGCTTGCTTTTGCCTGGTAAGATAGTTTTTGTAATTTATTTCAAATTGCTGGCATACATTTTCAAAGCGCTCAGTAGATGATTTAAAATCTTTTTTAGGCACTGCACCTATCTGTTGCCATTTATCTTTTAAATCCTGAAATTTTTCAATCTCTGCCTGAATCGACTCTGTATCAGTCTGTATTAAAGATGCAATTTCATCACATAAAACTTCTTTTGCGGTCAAATTGTTGAGTTGCTCTTGATGCGCTGCCTCATTTTTTGCGTCACGACGTTCAAATATATCATCGCAAATAATACGCAAATCTTTCCATAAAGCTCTGTCATCTAATGCGTGGCCAATAATTTTCCACACTGTTTGAATCTGTTTGATCTGTAAAATTGCTTGTTGTATCTCGATTTTTTCTTCATTCAGATCGGCCAGCACCTCTTCTGACTGCTTGATTAATTCTAACTTTTTATTTTTATTTTCAATCCGATTAATTTTTGCTGTATTACGCAGTTGATTCATCACCTTACGAAAACGACTATTAATTACTTTAAGGTGCTTGCGATCAACATAACCCGTTTCTTGCCACTCCTGTTGTGCGGCTCGTATAATCTTTTCTGCGGACATCCAGTCAACTTTTCCTTGCTCAATCTGCGTTATTTGTAATTCAGCATACTTTTCTAAGCCTTCACAAACCGCCTCTTTTTGTTTTAAATTTTGTTGGCGCTGCTCTGATTGATCTTCAAAATAACCTTTGCAAGGTTCATAAGCACGGCTACAGGCATCATTAAAATGTTCCCATATTTTTTTATCGTCACTGGCTCCTGTTGTCTTCCACTCATCACGAGCAACTTTTACTAAACGAGCAACTTCGCCCAAATCATAATCCGTATTTTTTTGATTTTTTTCGACTTCATCTGCAAGTTGTTCCATCTCCTGACAAAGGCGCTCTTTAACAGGAAGGCTCGACCAATTATGCCAGGATTGAAGCTCTTTCGACTCCGATACATATTTTTGGAAACGGCTCAGTTTCTCCTGATTAACCAGCTTTTTCAAATCCCTGTCAGGTATTTTTCCTAGCCTTTTTCGCCCCTGATTAATCAAGGCAGCTGCATGTCGTACCTCCCCCTGATCTAATGCCACTCCGATCTCATTCACTAATGATTCAAATACATGGACACTCTCTTTTTGCGCTGTCTCCTGCTGCTTAAATTTTTCACGAAGTATCTTAAAACCTGTTGTGACTGACTCTGCCAATGATGCCTCTAATTTAAAGTTAAGAGGCATTGGTAACTCATTCCACTGTTTTTCCAGGTTTTCAATCTTACGAATATTTAATTGCTGATTCTCATTTTCGATTGCAATTTTTTCCAGTAAATTTAACGCTTTATTTTTTTTCTGTATATAAAGTGCAATCTCTTTTTGGTATCTGTTTAATTTTTCATAGACCTGATCAAAACGTGAGCTGTACAGTGCAGTATCTTCAGGAACTTTGATTTGTAACGCTTTCCACTGCGCCTGAGTGGTCGCTAAATATTGTTCAATGACCGTGGCATCATCAAGATCAGGAGAGAACTGCTCAGAGTAATCCGAAGCCATCGTCTCCAAAGTTTCACACATTTCAACAATCACAGCCCGTAAAGGAGCATGCTCTGCTTCATAAGCACGGTTTTCAGCCTCTTTTTCACGTTGCGCCGAAAGTGCTGAAGAGTATTCATTGCATAACTGAGTGAATCGCTCGTCTAACTGCTCATTCCAGACACCATAATTTTCACCATTCCACTCTGCCTCTAATTCATGCCAGGTTGAGAGCAGTGCATCATAACGACTATTTGTTTGCTGCCATTGCTTACTTTTTTTATTCACCTGTATTAACAACGAAAGGTCTTTTGCACACTGTTTTGCTGCATTTTTAATACGCTCTGGTCGCTCTTCTTCTGCAACCAATACAGCAACACGCTCTTTAGCGAGTGCGCTGATTTTTTTATCTGTTGTACGGCTTCTTTTTGCCACCCTAGCCAAAGTAGAACGCTGTGTGATTTTTTCCAATGCCGTCATACGTATTTCAGCATTGTTATCATTAATGGCTAAATCACCCAAAAATGCCTGACGTTCGATGCGTTCAAGTGCCACCTGCTTCAGTTTTATTTGACTACCTGATTTTGCAATGTGTTCCAGTAACTTTTCATCTGTTGTATTCTGAATAACTTCAAGGCATTCATCCAAATCAACATTTGCGCCAGTCAACAATTGTTGAAGTCGCTGACTGGCGATCAATTTAACCCGCCTGTCACTGTCATCATTCACAACTTTTTGTACAACACCAAGCAGTCGCAACCTTCGGACAGCGATAGTTCGTAACTCGCTTGCAGTATCACTTTGTGCAATTTTCGAGTAAATGACCTGAGATTCCTTTTTCCCTGGAATTAATTCAAGAATTGCCTGTTTACGAATCTCAAGCTTTTTGTGTTTCCATTTTGGAGTTAAAAATCGGCTAAATATATTCATATAGGTTGTATAACAGTGGTTTATTTTCCATCAGAATTCGATGAAATTATAATAGAGTAGAGGTGAAAAAGGTCAAATATTCAGGAAGAACTATAAAAAATTACAAATGCAATGGCGTAGTCACCATCATCCGAAAGACTTAATTGTGTATTATTAATTTTTTTATTCATCATAAACTGTTCTGCCTGCTTATAAAACTGAAGCAATGGTTTTCCATTTTTATTATGCGAAACGCCAATATGAGATAAAGAAAGTCCGTTTATAAAGCCTGTCCCAAAAGCTTTAGCTGAGGCTTCTTTTGCTGCAAAACGCTTAGCTAGAAATCTCGCAGGAAGCGCAGCCTGCTCCATATTTAAAAGCTCATTAGAGGTCAGTATACGCTGTGCAAACCTGCCCCCAAACCGTTTTAATATTTTCTCTATGCGTGGAACATAAACAATATCTGTACCTATCCCATAAATCATGCGCTCCGTGCCTGATTCATTAAGCCTTTCATCTCTTTGACTGCACAGGAAAGCCCCACAAACAGAGCGCGTGCAATGATTGCGTGTCCAATATTCAATTCAACAATATCAGGCACGGCTGCAATGCGGGAAACGTTATGGTAATTCAAACCGTGCCCTGCATTCACTTGCAAACCTATTTTTTTGCCATAATCAACAGCTTTAATAATCCGCTCCAGCTCCTGGTTACGTGTCTGTGCGTCGTTTGCATCTGCGAAGTGGCCTGTATGAATTTCAATCACAGGAGCGCCAACATTAGCTGCGGCATCAATTTGATCAAGATCGGCATCAATAAACAGGGAAACGCGCACACCTGCTGCTTGTAATTGACTGCAGGCATCCGCTATTCGTGAGGTTTGTCCCAAGACATCTAGGCCACCTTCCGTTGTGAGTTCTTCACGACTTTCGGGAACCAGACAACAATCCTCTGGTTGAAGATTTTCTGCAATAGCCAGCATTTCATCTGTCACCGCCATTTCAAGATTCATTCGCGTCTGTAAAATTTCTTTAAAAATTTCTACATCACGTTCCTGAATATGACGGCGATCTTCACGCAGGTGTAACGTAATAACATCTGCACCTGCCTGTTCTGACTCAATTGCAGCTTGTACAGGGTCGGGATATCGTGTTCCCCGAGCTTCACGCAATGTTGCAACATGATCGATATTAACACCTAATAAAATAGGCTGAACTGCTTTCACACCAAACCTCAATAATCATTAATGAGCTATATTGATTATATTAACCATTTATACTCAGTAACGCCATAAGGCTATTGTATTATTTTTTGGGCGTACCTAAAGCAATTTAATAATATTTTCAGCCGCTCTTTTAACATCAAGGAAAATCAGTCCCAATCTGGCATTCGGTTTAGCAAGTACAGATAAAACTGCATCTTCTCCCGAATGAGTCATCAGCACATAACCTTGATTCCCTTTGATCATCACCTGTTCCAGTTTACCCCGAGACAACTCCTGAGCAGTGCGATCACCTAAAGAGAGCATAGCTGCTGACATAGCACCCACCCGATCTTCATCCATACCACTGGGTAATAATGCAGCAATCATTAAGCCATCTGTAGAAATAACAGCCGAAGCTTCAATATCGGCAGAAGTTCCATTTAAATCGCTGAGAATTGATGAAATCATTTCTTCACGCATTGTTTCTTTACTCCTTGAATCATTTCAATATTGTAAAAATTATTCTGAACCTGTTTGTGCATAACGTCGCCCCAACAACCAAACCAGATCAACAAAAGAGGGCTGATTTAAGTTAGGTAAACCCGATAAAGCCAGCACAAAGCGACTGGAGCCAATATAAAAAGGCCAAAACCCTAATTGGCTATTGCCTGCTGCATCAATCACACCCCAGGCCGACGTTGTGATGTTCAAATTATTCTTTAACAAGCCTTCGTGCCGCTCGTGTAGTTTTGCTAAATCAGCACTGAGCGCTGAAATTTCTTCAGCCGCTTCATGAGGGAAACCATGTGTTGCAAGATAAAAACCGTCACTATCAGCGAGCAGTGCTTTGCCATCAATGGTCAGTGCTTCTAACAAATGAGGAAGTATTTCTTCAATAGTACCTGATGGTGCCTCCTTTGACACTACATCCCCTTGAATCCAGTTCAAATTTTGCATTCGATGAATAAGATCCAATACATCATCACCACGCTCATTAAAACCCCATGATTGCAACTTATCCAGATCAAAAAACTGAGTATTATCCTGAACTAACAAATGGAGTAACAGTTTACGCGCAACATCATTTGATCGGCTGGAAACTGCATAGTATGCACCTGCCGGAGTAGGTGTAATATATCGGTTTTCAGCTACTTTATAATTTGACATTACCCACCCAGCCCGGGATCCAGAGAATAAAGTAGCGCCTGAACCATAACTGAAACATCATCACGCTGACGTGCGTCTACAGAAAATACAGGAACATTAAAATTTATTTTCTGTAATTGGGCATGATAGTCTTCAATACGTGGTTGTGACGCTATATCCATTCTTGTTATACCAATGACAATTTTCGTCCGTCCAATAAAATCTTTAAATGAATTCATGAAAAAGTGCAAATCCAGAAAAGGATCTGTGCGTGTATTATCGAGCAACAACACCAATCCCAAACCACCTTCACTGAGAATATCCCACATAAAGTTGAATCTTTCCTGACCTGGTGTGCCATAAAGGTGAATGCATTCATCACCCTCAAGCTTCATCACACCATAATCCATCGCGACTGTGGTTGTTGGCTTCAGCTCTTTTGTCATATCACTGGCCTGTTCGTCCGTCGTCACAGGAGGAACGTCACTCAAAGATGCAATTGCAGTGCTTTTACCCGCGCCTACCGGCCCTGTAAATATAATTTTATAATGACTCATCTGACCCCTGAAAATATTTTATTTATCATCACTTTTAATACTTCTAACGGTGTTCAGTTATTAAGGAGTGGGCACACATTCCTGATTCGACCTTTTAATGTGACTCAAAATTCGCTTAAACAAACTACGATGTTGATGTTTTTTAACAGGAGCCAAGGTCGATTCCTTCTGTACCGCAGTATTTAGCAACCCAATAGAGTGAGCGGCTGTATAAAAAGAAAAAACATGCTGAACAGGAATTTTAAGTACTTTGGCAACCAATAAAGGTGAGTACGGCATATCATTCCATAATGCGGAAATTCGTAAAGCATCGGGAGTCATCATTAAGCGTGTAAAATTGGGCCATTGTTTTAATGATGTGAGTGCTGCCACCTGAGTTCCCATCGGCACTCGGCCATTTGATGTCCAGATCGCAATCTTCCAGATAAAAGATTCCAGAGACTGTTTTTCACCTATATCGCCTGATTGCTCTGGTGCACAAGGCCGAATATTGACTGCATTATCCAGCTTGACAAAACACAAAGATTTAAGTTCTTCATCCGTCATACAAGTCACAACTTCTGCGCTTTGTGGTAATAAAGTAATGGGCTTCACTCCACCTGCCAATTGATCTTCAATTCTGACGGGGTTATTACTGGAAATTGCCTGTTTGTGTGCCTGAAGCAGATACCCTAAAAGCAGGTCTGAGGCATCAAAATGAACAGACTTTTCTATATTTTTTCCATAGGAGTCATTTAGCTCGGATGCATTATCTCCTTCAACGGACTCCAGTATTTTTGTTACGGCACGCGTCCTTTTCAAATTTATCTCTTTTTTAGCTTTTACTGTCGGTAAAGCAACAGGAGCTACATGCGAAGGCATAGTTTCACCCTCTGTCAGACTGGCAAGCGCTTTCACCAATTGATCAACACGCATCGGTTTTTGTACAAAGATAAATTCGGCATCGCCTTGTTGTTCTAATTCAGGACGTTTTATTGCAATCAAAATCGTAGGCAATGATGGGTGGCGCTCTCGATATTTGATTAATAACTCTTCGGCTCCCAAACTATCCATATTAATAATTGCAGCCGATGCGACAGCTTCATCGGCTAACTCATACCTGCCATTTCCAGGGCCTGAAAAAACCATGCGAAGCATTTCACGCGAACGTTGATCAACGCCAAATGCAGCCATTTTAATCGGTGAAGTCAAATTGACACCTCACTTTTTTCAAAAAAATCGTTCAAACTATTCCATTCTTCAATCGCTGCTAATGGCCTATCATCTAATTTAGCAAACATATTATTAAATGCCTCTTCGTCTTGTGTATGCCGATAAATTTCCAACAGCTCTACATTAAGCGCCTCATTAGCACGATCAAGTAACACACTTGACTCCAGAAGCTTTCTCCCTTCGTCAATCATCCCTGAATCAATAAAATCCCGAGCTTCCTCCAAAGGCGATCTGGCTTCTATCTCATCGATTGAGCTCTTATATACAAGTGGGCGTACTCCCACAAAACTGCCGCACAACATAGAGTAAGGTGTGCATGGCAACTGTTCATCAGAAGTTATTCCCCGCTCCAACACACCTAAAAGCTGGGTATAATGTGTGCGCTCAATCACCTTGGCAACCATATTTAACATTCGCTGCCGTATTAAGAACCCTTTATCCCCTAACGCGATAAACAGATCCAGCAACGCACCATAAATTGCTTCCGGATTTTGGAGTTTTGCATGAAGAATAATTCGTTGGGTATGACTTTCCAGGTCTGCGATCCGTCGAACAATTTTGTGCGCCAGATGCTCGGAAACTCGCTCACCTAATGCCTGATCATTATCAACGACACTCAGCTTTGAAAGGAAGGCGGGTTCAATCAAGAGACTACTCTCTGGTTCTCGACCCGTTGCCTCTTTTTGAATCAATAACTTACTATCCATCGACTACAATATCTTCCATAATTATGTAACAAAAGTACCGTTTTACTTTCGTAAAGTCGCATCCTGCGTTAACTATCGACTCACAGCATTAAAAATATAAATGTTTTTAAGTTGTTTTGTTACATTGCTGACATATTCCGTAAATATTCAAGCAATGATCAGTAACAGTATAGCCTGCCTTTTTGGCAATTTCGCGTTGCCGCTGCTCAATTACATCATCAACAAACTCATCCACTTTTCCACATTTTACACAAACAATATGATCATGATGCTTACCATCATCCAGCTCATAAACTGAATGTCCACCTTCAAAATGATGTCTGACAACCAAACCAGCATTTTCAAACTGAGCCAACACCCGGTAAATGGTCGCCAACCCGATTTCGCCCCCTTCGTTCATCAACTCTCTGTAAATGCTTTCCGCACTCAAATGCCTTGTTGAGTTACGCTCTAATATTTCAAGTATTTTAATTCTTGGTAACGTTGCTTTTAAACCCGCTTTTTTTAGCTCGACACTATCAACCATTCAACACCTATCAATATTTGCACAAATTCATGAGATATCCGGGCTAACTTTTCCGTTCTGATTTAGTATACTATTACAAAATTCAGAACAGATCCAAAACAAACCAAAAAACTAAAACAGATGAAAACAATATTTATAGCCACACTAATTTATTCCATTCTGTTTCTATCCGGATGTGCAATACATAAAGTTGACGTCCAGCAAGGGAATATTACTGATACAACGCTCATCAAACAGCTCAAACTCGGCATGAATAAAAAACAGATAAAATTTATCCTTGGAGAACCATTGGTTACCAGTGCATTTAGCAATAACAACTGGAGCTATATCTATTATTCACAACCGGGAGATGGTTCAAGACCGGAATCAAAACACCTTTCGCTTTTGTTTGAAAACGACACACTCGCTCAGATCAAAAACAGATAATAACTGTATTATACAGGCGTGTTAGCTCTCTTTTTACGAACCGCTTTAGGGTCAGCAATAAGAGGGCGATAAATTTCGACCCGATCACCTTCAGACAGCTCCTTATCTAATTTACTCAGTTTGCCAAAGATACCCACTTTACAATTCAACACATCAATTTCAGGGAAACGCTCCAGAATTTTTGATTCTAAAATTGCAGTATTAACAGTGACACCAAGAGCAACACTCAAAGGGATAATAACTTGCTCATCAGGGCGAGCATAAGCAATTTCCACCATAATTTTATTAGCACTAGCCATAAATATCTTTCGCTCTTTGACAAAAAGAGTCCACTAAACTTTCCGCCACCTGACTAAACATAGGCCCCATAGCCAAACTCAATAGCTTCCCTGAAAACTCAAATTCCATATCGTAGGAAACTTTACACGCACCATCACTTAAAGTTTCGAACCGCCAAAAGCCCTCCAGGTGGTGAAATGGTCCCTCTTCCAGACGAATCTCAATCATTTTGTTTTTTTGAATTCGATTGCAAGTTGTAAATGATTTTTTCAATCGACCTTTGGAAAGCTCCAGCGAAGCCCGAACTTCATCATCACTGCGACTCAATACCGTTGATCGTGAACACCAGGGAAGAAATTCAGAATAGGTTTCAACATCATCCACCAATTCAAACATCTGAGCTGCAGAATAAGGAACCAATGCACTTTTATTTATTGTGGTCATGACCTCTTTTTACCCACCTTTAAGCAGACGTGCTTTTTGTCGTTTCCAGTCATTGTCTCGTTCCACAGCACGCTTATCATAATCTTTCTTACCTTTACCCAAACCCACTTTCAATTTAGCTCTTCCCTGTTTCCAATACATTGCCAAAGCAACTAACGTATATCCTTTGCGATCAACCAGACTGGCAAGCTTTGCCAGCTCTTTCCCGTTAAACAGTAGTTTTCGTGCGCGAACAGGCGCGGGATGGATGTGTGTGGATGCCGTCGGCAATGGGGTAATGTGTGCACCCAGTAGCCATGCTTCACGATTTCGCAGCATCACATAACTCTCTCTTATCTGCACCTTATTAGAACGAAGGCTTTTAACCTCCCAACCTTCCAAAACAAGACCTGCTTCATATTGATCCTCAATATAATAATCATGACGTGCTTTTTTATTTAACACAATCGTATTATCACTGCTTTTATTTTTAGAATTTTTTTTTGCCATATCTCTATAAAAAATAAATAGATAAAAAAATAACATTTAAATTTGATCAAATAATTGGGCATTACTTCACAAAACGACACAATAATATGTGCAATTGCTAGTATAAAGTCATATTATAACAAGATATATATTGTCAGCTGAACACCCTAATAACAATAAATATTTATAATGACTGCTACTAGTCAGCCTCTGACAGCTATCCCATTTGCTCGCAAGACAAAGGCACTGCATGTACGAATCATTCTATCGCTTAAATACAAAACCATTTGGTTTAAATCCTGACCCTGACTTTATATTTACACGTAAAGGTCATGAGCTAGCGATGGCACATCTACGCTACGGGATTAGTCAAAGTACGGGGTTTGTTGTTATTACCGGCGCACCTGGCACGGGCAAAACAACACTCGCACGCGTTTTACTTAAAGAGCTCTCTAACAACACAACAATTGTTGTTGCACACTTACCCAACACACACCTTACTGCAAACGACCTGCTGCGTGTGGTTGCGGATTCATTTGGTCTTAAACATGAAGGCCTTTCCAAGGCGGAAATTTTAAAATTACTTAATAGTTTTTTGCTCACTTGTGTGCGTGAACGAAAACGCACGTTGCTGGTTATTGATGAAGCCCAAAATTTGCCTGTTTGTGCACTTGAAGAGCTACGCTTGCTCGCCAACCTGAGATTAGGTGCAAAAGCATTACTACAGACGATCCTTTTAGGGCAAGAGCAATTTCGGCAAATGTTAGGTGCCCCGGAATTCAGCCAGATCAAGCAGCGTGTCGTGGCCAATTATCACCTTGTAGCACTGACACTTGAAGAGACTCAGGCTTATATTGAAAGCCGCCTGATTCATGCAAACTGGCAAGGAAATCCTCACTTTTCCCATGAAGCCATTGACTGCATCCATGAACATACCGATGGCATTCCTCACCGTATTAATAAATTTTGTGAAAGACTACTGCTTTATGGCTACCTTGAAGAGCGAACAGAAATTTCAAAAGATATTATTCAGGTTGTTATTAATGAATTTCAACAGGAGACAACACCCTCTTCACTACGTAAACCCGAAAATACAGAAGATGAAGATGATGAAATCACTCAGACTGATGCACTAACTGTATCGTATAAAACCGAAAATAATAATATTGAAGATGAAGAGGCACAGATCAATACTCCAGATGAGTTTAAGGAGAATGAAGACTTACTAATGGACTCCTCTACACATGCTGATACTGATGATTATGTAGAAAATGACACATCCACCCTCATACCAACTAAAAGTATTCAGCCTGATACTGAAAATAGTTATGCTGAAGTTTTTCATGAAAAGGATTTACCATCATTTGTTGAACACGACAACAATAGTTTTGATGGGCTTATTGACGAACCAATTCCTGCTGTAAGTATGCCTTCTGATTCAGATATGTTTGCTCAGATGCCTCAAGAACAGGAAAATCCGGTGGATGAAAGCGAACCTATTCTACAAGAAGCGTTTATTGAAGAAAAGACCATTATAGCCGACAAACCCGAGCTAGAAGTCATTGCCAGCATAGAGGCAGTAAAACTAACAAATAATAATGCTATTGCAATGGGTTACGCTACCCAACCATCCCTTGGTATCAATGAAGCATCACCGACTAATAGAGCAAAACTTCGTGTTATTGATGGCGGAAAAGAAAACAGGCAATTTTCAAAACCTCAATCCAAACCAGGCGAAGAGATTGAAAGCAAGCTTCTGAAACTTGTGCTTGCTTTTCAACTATCTCCCAAACATTTTGAATACTTGACTGATCCGGGAAAACCTCCTCCAAACCATACTGAGCGTTTATTAGAGATTGCAACAATGGATAGCAGCACAATTGCAACTGCTCTTCCTAAATCACTGCAAGGAATTTCCAATAAAAACTTACAGGTAGCAATCAATTTTTATATATGGGAAGTTTTACTTAAACCCCGTGGTAATGATTACAGAGCTCTTGGATTGCAAGATAATGCACCGATCAATAAAATAAAAAACCATTACCAGCATCTAAAGGCATTTCTAAAAACGCAGCAAGCAGAACGTAACGATACATCCGAATACATAGCGCGCATAGAAAAAGCATACACTGCCCTGACAAACGAAACTGGAGCACCACCACAACTCTCATCATCAGAGTCAAAACAAAAAAACCATACTAAAACTGCTCACATAGAAGAAGCTTATAAAATTCTCAGCAAAGAAACCATTGCCCCTACAGAGGTCACTCGACCTGTATTCAACAAGCCTGACTCTAGTAACAAGTCAGGAATGCATACAAAGTATTTAATTTTTGGACTCATTGCGACAGCGATTGGTATCGGTATTTACAAAACACAATTTGATACACATGAAAGCGAGTCCTCCATTGCTGAAATAGAATCGACCGACAGTCCATCAAAAAAAGCAATCATTTTTGGTAAAAATAATAATAATTTTGAAAAAATTGAAGGAACGATTAAACCCGAAGAAATTGAAAAAAGCATTAAAGATGATGCCAATATAAATATAGCCCCTCCCCAAAATGCTACGGAAGAAAGTTTTGAGGATTTTTCATTCTCTGATGAAGAGCCAGCTCCACGACCTTCAGCAGCTTCAAATGTGCAAGAGTTACCTGAAGGTCAACCCAAAGTTCCACCTAAACCTGCGCCTGTACCACAAGAAGAGATCATTACCACTCCTGAATTGACACAACAAGACCCAGAAGTGACAGAACCAGCCGAGACTATAACTAAAGAGCTACCCCTGGCAACACTTTATCCAGACACAATAGTCACAAATACCGTAACGTCTTATAACAATATTGAAAAAGTAGATCTAATTAACTTGATCAGTCATTTTACAATCGCTTATGAACAAGGTGATATTCAGCAGTTCATGAGACTATTTTCAATTGATGCAACAGGGTTTGATGGCGCCATCCAGGCCGATCGTAACGGTATTGAAGCGGACTATATTGATCTTTTTCAAACAACAGATTCCAGACAAATTGCTATCAAGGATATTGCATGGAATACAAACAACAACCTATCAAAAGGTATAAGTGATTTTGTTGTTACTGTAAAAAATGTTAATAGTGATAATTTTGAGTTTATATCAGGCGTTATTACATTTGAGGTAGAAAAGACCAAACCAGGTCTGTTTATTACAAAAATTGCATACCAACTCAGTGAATAATCCTTGCAAGTATTTATAAACTCCTCAATAGTGCAGGGTTTCGTCAGCCCTATATGAAAAAGTGCACTATAAAAAATGAAACGGCCATGCAGATACTCGGAGCAGAGTTTGCCAAATTATGTTCTGGTGGCATGATCATCTACCTTAAAGGTGAACTCGGCACAGGAAAGACAACATTTGCTCGGGGTTTTATTCAATCAACAGAATATCAAGGTGCTGTTAAAAGCCCAACTTATACACTGGTAGAATCTTATCCCTTCAACCATTTAATCATTCACCACTTCGATCTGTATCGACTCAGTGATGCAGAAGAGCTGGAATTTATGGGGATTAGAGACTACTTTTCACCGCACACAATAGTACTAATAGAGTGGCCTGATAAGGGCAAAAAGTATCTTCCTCCCCCTGACTTAACCATCAAACTTTTCTATAAAAATATGAAACGTGAGGTAACTTTGATACCCCATTCACCAATCGCTGAAAACATTATTAAAAAAATAACCACCCATTAGATCACGTTTTTGCTAAAATGGGCAAAAGGCAAGTTAGCTGGATACTCTATCTTATTAAATATTAATGAAATTCAATATTTTGCCGACACAATATTTTATTGAATATTAGCAGTTTTGGAACGATCAGTTATGCGATCACTTTTACTCACTTTTATTAGCTTTTTTATTTGCACACAAATTTATGCGGCAAGCCTTGCTGAAATCAAAGATGTACGCATGTGGACAGCACCCGATAAAACTCGCATTGTTTTTGATATCAGCAAAAATGTTGAACATCGACTGTTCACACTGCATAAACCCGAACGCCTTGTCATAGACATCACCAACGCTTCGGCATCAACGGCCCTCATGATTGCCAGTTTTAAAAACACCCCTCTGCTAGGGTTTCGTACAGCGGTCAGAAATAAAAATGATTATCGTGTTGTTTTAGACTTGAATACAAAAACAAAGTCTAAAAGCTTCATTTTAAAGCCATATAAAAAAAATGGATATAGGCTTGTCGTTGACCTGATTCAATCTGGAACTAAAAACAGAATAAAAACAGTTAAAAGCACTATTGCCAGCAAAAAATTACGTGATGTTATTATTGCTATTGATGCTGGGCATGGTGGAGAAGACCCTGGGGCAATTGGTTCCAACAAAACAAAAGAGAAAGATGTTGTATTCAAAATAGCCCGTGAATTAGCTGCAACCATCAATAGCAAGAAAGGTATGAAAGCCGTTATGATTCGTGATGGAGACTACTATGTAGGGCTTCGTGACCGTATTGCAAAAGCCCATGATATTGAGGCAGATATGTTCATATCAATTCATGCCGATGCATTTAAAGTATCGAGCGCACATGGTGCTTCAATCTATGTTCTATCTAAAGAAGGTGCCAGTAGTGAAATGGCACGTTTATTAGCAAGCAATGAAAATAATTCAGATAGGATTGGAGGTGTAATTGAAGAGAATGATAACAGCTTGCTAAGAACCGTTTTGCTCGATTTATCCCAAACTGCAACATTGAGAAGCAGCATTGAAGCAGGCAATGTCATTCTAAAGCACTTTAAAAAAAGTGAAAAAATCAAATTACATAAACATAAACTGGAACATGCGGGCTTTGCTGTACTCAAGTCACCCAATATCCCTTCTATTCTTATTGAAACCGCATTCATATCCAACCCCAGCGAAGAACGCAAATTACGTACAAAGAAATATCAAAAAGCACTTGCCAAAACAATGTCGGAAGGTATTCATAGCTATTTTTCACGAAATGCACCACCAGGTAGCTGGCTAGCGTCTAATAAACATATCACCACAAAAGGTGAAAACCTTACAACAATAGCCAACCAATACAATGTGACTTTAAGTAATCTGCTTAAATCTAACCAGCTCTCTTTAAATACAATATTAAAAGCAGGGCAAGTTTTAAAAATTCCATATCAAACAGCTACAGGAAGTTATTAATCCCTACTGCAGCTCGATTCGTCCATTCACATTCACCTGTATTGCTTGAGTTCCACCTTCAAGTGTTGGTGGTGTCATCTGCTTCAAGCTATCTCTAGCGTACATTTCAGTGCGCACTATTCCTTGCATAACAGGATGACCTCCCGACGTACTAATATTAATATCAATCAGTTTATAGCTCTTAAACCCGAGCTGCTCACTCACGACACTGGCTCTTTTTTTAAACGCTGCAATCGCTTTCTCGATCGCTCTATTTTCTGACTTCCCTCGCCTCTCTGGTGAAATCTGATAATTCACCTGCTCCAATGCCAGACTCTCTTGTAGCTCACCAATCAATTGGCTTAGCTGACTGAAATTTTTACTTTCCAACCGAATGGATTGACGCACTCGCCAACCGGCAATTTTCTGCTTTTTATAGTAAGGATTCGTACGATAAGCCAGTGTTTGAACTTTAATTTCATTCAGTTGTTTAGCTCTTTCAACGGCCTTATTGACTTTTTTATTTACACGATCTGCAAGGTTTTTTGGATCACGCCCCTCTTCCTGCACATAAAGTATTGCGACCAGAATATCATTTTTAATTTCATCCAAAGCCGTTGCTGATAAATTCACCTGATTGTAATGCAGCTTTTCATCATCAGCCCATGCTACCTGAGCTAAAAATAACGAAACTAGTAAGCATATTAAAACTATTATTCTTGGCATAACGTTCTCCTTTAGATAGATCTATGTACTTTAACCTGAAACAGAAATGCTCCATCGATTTAGTTTCCCAATATCGCGGCCTGCGTGGTCAGAAACATTTAACCTCCACTCTCCTTTTGCTTCTCGCCCAACCATCCCACCAAACCCGGCATAATTTTCAACATTCCATTCCTGCCTCAGATTATCCTGACTACGACCACTGCGATTATGCAAAACAAATTCACCTTGAGTCGGTGTGATTAATTTGACCACTAAATCTCCAATCCAAGGATGCGTGATATCAACAGATACACTCATTGTTTTTATTATAATTTGTTCGTTAATTTCAAGTGTTTTACTAATTCCTTCAGGCTGATTATCAGGGATCTTGCTTGAATTCGTATCCTCTATAAATACAGCGGCAATGCTACCTACCTGAAATTGCAAGCTCCATAGATTTAACTGACCCACATCCTGCCCTGCCAGATCTTTTACTTGCAATATCCAGCGTCCATTAATTGCATTCCCCTTAAGAGAAGCCAAAGCCGCATGATTATTAAAATCATAACTCTGTTGAATATTTTGTTGATTAGACCCTGTTCTATTATGCAAAAGCAGACTATTGCCATCGGGAGCTATCAAGCGGATTTCCAAATCACCCACCCAAGTATGGGTAATATCCAGGCTCACCTGAATACTTTCCAGACGACCACTTTTATTCACATCAATCGTATCCTGGATACCTGCCATGCTTTCATCCGGAATCTTTTTATTGGGTGATGATTCAAATAGATCATCATCCGTTTCAAACGTACCCTTTGCTCCTCCCATCGCGGCCTTCACGGCATCAAATGCGTCAACATTGCCATAGCCAAACCAGGGACTCCAACTCCCCTCGTCGCTTCCAATCTCCTGAAAGTCTCCTTGATCAAATGGCGCAACAGGCGACACATCCCAATCAGGGTTCGGATCGTAGTTCGCTGCAGGCGTTTTCGGATAACCCGACATATTCAACTGTTTTGATGCCGTACGTTTAAGCAGTGATATTACGGCTTTCCCACTGAGTGAAGGGTTAGCAGATATAACCAAAGCAGCAATACCTGCAACCAGTGGCGCTGAACTGGAAGTTCCACCAAAACTTTGTGTGACAGGTGATGATGAATCAGTTGAAGGCCCCGTTGCTGTTATAACGCCTAACCCTTTAATTTCCAGGCGATAATATGAATGGCTGTTGTTACTGGGTGCGCAAATTGAAATTCCACTGCCATAATTGGAATAATGACTGCGCTTTCCTGTGCTGG
>CAYXVC010000036.1:0-18877 GCA_964468225.1 uncultured Gammaproteobacteria bacterium | reverse complement strand
CCCTATGAGTACAGATTTTTCAACCTTGTCACTAAGCCCCGAGATGCTGAACAATCTCACCTCATTAGATTACCAGGCGATGACACCGATTCAAGCGGCCAGTTTACCTGCTTTGCTACAAGGCAAAGACCTCATAGCCCAAGCCAAAACGGGCAGTGGTAAAACGGCTGCTTTTGGTATTGGTCTGCTCAATAAGTTGAATGTCGCAAAATTTAAAATTCAGGCACTCATCATCTGCCCCACTCGAGAGTTGGCAGATCAGGTCGGTAAAGAGATCCGGCGATTAGCCCGAGCCACTCCCAACATTAAATTAGTCAGCCTGTGTGGTGGCAAAGCATTTGGGCCGCAGGTAGGCTCTCTTGAACATGGCGCTCATATCGCCGTTGGAACACCGGGGCGAATTTTGAAACATCTAAAAAAAGGTACGCTGAATTTAAGCCACATCGAAACATTAGTGCTTGATGAAGCGGATCGAATGCTCGACATGGGTTTCTATGACGACATTGCCACGGTGATCACCAAAACACCTACCGAGCGACAAACCTTGCTCTTCTCCGCCACTTACCCTGATTCCATCAAAACAATGAGTTGCCGATTTCAGCGTGACCCTGAAATGGTGACGGTTGATGCTACGCATAGTGATAATCACATCAAGCAACATTTTTATGAAGTGAACCGAAACCAACGCATCAGTGCTGTCGCCACACTGTTGGCCGAGTACCAACCAGAATCCAGCATTATTTTTTGTAACACGCGCCTTCAATGCCAGGAGGTGGTGATTGAACTGCAACAAAGTGGCTTCGAAGCACTTGCATTGCATGGCGACCTGGATCAAAAGGAACGAGATCAAGTACTCGTCATGTTCTCCAACAAAAGCTGTCCCATCCTTGTTGCGACTGATGTCGCCGCTCGGGGTCTGGATATTAAAGACCTTCAAGCCGTGATCAATTTCGAGCTATCCCGTGACCCCGAAGTGCATATTCACCGTATTGGCCGTACCGGTCGTGCGGGCAATACAGGAGTTGCGATCAGCCTGTTTACTGCCTCCGAAGCCTCTCGGGTCAATGCATTAGAAGACTACTTAAAAAGCCCTATCAAAACTGAAAGCCTAAATAGCGTTGAAATCAAAGAGAGCATCAAACAACACGCCCCCATGGTCACCTTCTGCATTGATGGCGGTCGTAAAGATAAGGTTCGCCCAGGCGACATACTCGGAGCACTGACAGGTGATGGCGGCATCGCAGGCAACAAAGTGGGTAAAATTGATATCTTTGACCGCATCGCCTATGTCGCGGTTGATCGCAGCATGAGCAACAAAGCGCTCAAACAGTTGTCAGATGGAAAGATGAAAGGTCGCCGCTTTAAAGTAAGGCAATTGGATCTGTTTTAGGCCATATTCTGGAGAGCCATATGAACCGCAGAAAGTTTTCATTGAGACTTAGGAACGTTCACGAAATAACTTATACAGTTTGTTTGCCCCTAAATATGAACCCTTTGTTCAATCGAGCTTGACAAGGACTCAATGACCCACTGATTAATGCTTTTTCCCTCAGCCGCCGCCATAGCAACTAAATTAGCGTGTAAATCAGAACTCAAGCGGACATTAAACTTACCCGAATAATATTTTTTAGGATTTACGTTATCCTTTTTGCACATATCCAGAAACATGTTCAAAGATGCTTGTCCTTCTTTATGCAAACCTTCAATGTCTGTCGCATAAAAATCAGCACCACCATTAAGATTAATAAATTCCCCACGAAACATTTTTATTTCAGGGTCATAATTAATGACTGCTTTATAGTCATCAAACTCCATCAAGTTCATCATGGTTTAACCTCATTTTCTTCCAACCAACGTCGAATATTGCTTACAGCGCCTTTATCGGTATCCGGTGACGGATGTGGCCTATGAAATACCCGCCGTGTATCAAACAATCGAACACCAACACGAGAACCTTCTCCCTCCTCAATACCAGCACCCAACTCACGAAAGAGTGACTCGATATCTTTCCATCTAATATTTCCACTGAAGATACTTTAGCAGTGTAGAATCATTTATACATGAATTGACTGGGAATACTTACATTTCATATGAACCGCAGAAAATTTTTATTGACCGGATTGACTCTTCTTGTGGCACCTGTTACTTCGCTACGCACCCATGCCAAATCATCTATTAAAGAAAATATGAAAATTGAAAAATTAGAACGGAGTGATCAAGAATGGAAAAAACGCCTCACACCGGAGCAATATTTCATCCTTCGAGAAGAAGGCACAGAAAAGCCATTTAGCAGCCCATTAAATGACGAAAAGCGAACGGGAACATTCGCTTGTGCAGGCTGCGACCTGCCACTATTCACTTCTGAAATGAAATACGACAGCGGCACAGGCTGGCCCAGTTTCTATGACTTTATTCCTGATCGACTGGAAACAAAAACAGATTTCAAAATGATCTTGCCAAGAACAGAATATCACTGCGCTCGATGCGATGGTCATCATGGTCATGTGTTTAAAGATGGCCCTGAACCAACAGGCAAAAGATACTGCAATAATGGCGATGCTTTAATATTTATTGAATCAAGCGATTTGAACGCCTCATAAAAATACGGAACAACAGCGGCACGACAAATAGCACTAAAAGAAGATATAATGCTATTTAGTAGCATTATATCCGCATATTATCTGGAGACCTAAAATGGCAATGATCAAAAAAAGTATCACTGTTACAGAGAAACAAGAGAAATGGGTTAAAGCACAGATTGCTAGTGGCCACTTCGGTAATGATAGCGAAGTTTTTCGCGAGTTGATTCGGGAACGCCAAATTCGGGAACAAGAGACTCCAGCCGAAATCAAGGCTATTCGTAAAGCATTGATTGAAGGTGAACAGAGCGGTTTTAGTGATCGTAGTGTTGATGAAATATGGGAAGAAGCCAGGCAACACCATCGATCACAACATGCATAGTTACAGGCTCACTGAAGCCGCCAAAGAAGATTTAATCGACATTGCAACCTATGGCGATATCTATTTTGGTGTTGCTCAATCCAACAAATACCGTGATCAGCTTAAACAACGATTTTCAACTATCGCTGAACAACCCATGCTTTACCCTGCTGTTGATCATATCCATATTGGATATCGACGCAGTGTATGTGGAGTTCATTCAATTTATTACCGTATAGATGGCACTGCTGTAGAAATTATACGTGTTTTAGGGCGACAAAACCCAAGCAATATTTAACACAAATATTTTAAGCATTTGAACGTCTCATAAAAATACGGAACAACAGCGGCACAACAAACAGCGTTAATAGTGTGGAGAAACATAACCCCCAAACGATGGCTGTCGCCATTGGCCCCCAAATCAGTGACTCGCCACCCAGACCAATCGCCAGTGAAAACAGACTGGCAATCGTCGTAAACGTTGTAATTAATATAGGAATCACTCGCCGACGTGCCGCATAGATGGTCGCATGCGATACGCTCATGCCCTCTTTCAGACGTGTATTCGCAGCAGCAATCAGTACAATCGCAGCATTCACCGCAATTCCTGCCAGGGCAATCACACCATACATGGTAAATAGACTGAGCGGGTTTTGTGTAATCAGTAATCCGGCGACCACGCCAATAAATGCCATCGGTACGGTTGCAAGAATAATCAATGGTTGAAAGTAGCTTTTAAACTGCGTTCCAAGCACTAAGTAAATCAAGCCAATACCCATTAAAAACAGCATTGCCATCGCATCCAGACTCTCCTGAATGTCATCCAGTTCACCACTGAAATCAAGGCTGATATTAGGGTATTTACCTTGTATTTCTTCCCACTGTTCCATAATCCATTGATTGGCGGCCATCGTATCCGTCAAGCTTTTATCAATATCCCCTTCCACAGTGATTGTTCGGCGAAAATTATAGTGCCGAATCTGCCCCATGCCCGTGCCTCGATTTTGATGCACCAATTCACGTAGCGCAATACGGCCTCGTCCTTCGCTCATGGGCAAAGTATATTCAAGTAATTCATCCAGTGAGCGGTAGGTTTTTGGTTTTGCACGTACCCGCACATCCAGCGTATCACCTGACTTTTGCATACTGGCGACGACTTCACCATCCACTAATAAACGCAGTGTTCGGGATATCGTTTGAGGATCAATACCAGCGCGACGTGCGGCATCCAGATTCACTTTCAGTGTCAGCTCAAGCTGTCCCGGATTATCATCATCGGTGACATTAATAATGGTCTCATTTTTTTCCAAAATTGCTTTAAGGTCTGTCACGGCCAGGCGCAGATCAGCCATATCGTTACCACGCACTTTCACGCTGATCGGTTTGCTACTTGGAGGGCCGCCCGCCAGCCGTAGAAAAGCAATTTTTACAGGCCCCACCGTACTTAAAACCTCTTCCCGCATGGCATCCATGACAGCATCCACGCCCCGCATCTCTTCTGTTTTTGGATTTAAAGATACAATAATCTGGCCGTAATGATCTCCAAAATAGGGAGCCATTTCGGTAAACATCTGCCCGCTGTAACTGGCAATGGCACGAATCTCTGATTCATCCGTATTAGCTCGAACTTTATCTTCAATATCCAGCACCTTATCCATGGTTTTATCCAGCGGTGTGCCGGGAGCCATTTCAATATTCACATAAAACAGGCGCAACGGATCACTGGCGAAAAAATCCATTTTGACCCAGCCTGTCGCTGTCGCATAAACCGACAAACCAAAAAGCAGCACAACGAAGGCCATCAACCGTTTTGGGTAACGCATGGCACGTACCAGCCAGCGTGTATATTTGATTCGTATGGTATGCAAAAGAGCCGTACGGTGATGCTGAATACGTGATGGTTTCTGGCTGCCTACGCCACCCGCCATCACATGTGCAGGCAACATCCAGTAAGCTTCAATCAGGCTGATCAACAGTGCCACCGTCACAACCAATGGAATAATGAACATAAATTTACCGACAATTCCTGGCAACAACATTAATGGCAGGAAGGCGCAGATGGTTGTCATTACAGCGGTCGTCACCGGTGCCACCACTTCTCGAAAAGCCTCTACTGTTGCCGTGACCACATCAGCACCTCGTTGCAAGCGATAATAAATCGCCTCGACCACAACCACCGCATCGTCCACCAACATTCCCAGTGCAATCACCACACCCAACAGTATATTCACATTGAGCGTCTGCCCCATATTGCTCAGCAACCAAAACGTTCCCATCAATGTAAAAGGGATGCCAATCGTGGTAAAAAATGCGATACGGCTGCCCAGAAAAACCCATGTTACAAAAAGCACCAGAATCAAACCCAGCAGAGCATTGGTCTGCATAATGTTCAGTGCAGTACGGGTAATGTCGGTCTGGTCATCAATGAGTACCAGTTGCACACCCGTGCTGCCGCTCAACTGATTACGTTTTTCAATATATTCAGAAACACTTTCAACCAGAGTCAGTGTATTGGATTCAGCCTGTTTAGTAATGGATAACATCACCGCATGCTGCCCATTGTAACGAACCAGTTGAGTCGCTTTTTCTCTGCCGTACACAACTTCTGCAAGCGCATTCAGTGATACTTCGCCTTGAGTTTGGCTGACGGGCAATTGGGCGAGATAATCAGGATCGCTCTCACTGCCCTGCATCCGCACCAGCCACTTTTGGTCACCGACATGCAGACTTCCAGCAGCCGTATCTTCATAATGTGAGCGCACCGTATCCGCCAACGCAGCAGGCCCAATACCGACACTTGCTAACCGCTCAGGGAAAAAATTCACCTGCAATTCTGGCGCTAACAAAGCGGAGTCCATCACAGTATCAACGCCATCCATCTGCTCAATATCTGTTTTTATATTTTCAGCCTGACGACGTAAATTTTCATCATTAGCTGCGCCCGTCACTACCAGTGTGGCAGAGGGAAATGCATTCGATGTTGTGATTTCAGTGACGGCAGGCGTTTCAGCATTTTCGGGCAGATCCCCCTCTTTGCTTTGCAGCTCTCGGCGCAGATCATTCAAGCGCTTATCAAACAGGCGTTCATCAATATCTTCAAAGCGAACTAAAATACTGGAAAAGCTATCACGACTGATGCTCGATACAAACTTTATATCGGGTACTTTGCGAATGGCTTCTTCCAGCACATCGGTGACTCGTTTTTCAACATCTTCTGCCGTGGCATTCGGCAAAAAAGTGGTGATATCAATCCAGTTAAAATTAATGGTGGGATCTTGCTCTCGCGGCATCATCATATAAGACGAAGCGCCCATGATTAACACCAAAGCAAACGTCAGATTGGCAAGCACATGGTTTTGTAAAAATCGTTGATACATTTTATTGCACCCGATTAATGTGATCGCCATCATTCAAGGCATAACGCCCATCAGTAATCACCCATGCATTTTGCGGCAGATCAACCCGTAGTGGTCGCCCCTCCAGTGCATCCGGTATTTCATGAAACTTTGCAACGCCTTCTTCAGCCACAAACATTCCCAAACTGCCACTTCGCTCCATTAAAAAATCAGCAGGAATGACGGTCTGAGAACCTTTCCAGATCAAGCGCCCACTTTGTCCCGACAAAGGCTGTTTTTTTACAAAAACAAGGCGTGCATCACGACTTCTCTGTAAAGGCTCAACGACATCCACAAGCGCACGTAATTTGACTGGATAAACATGATTGTTGCTACGAAATTCAATCAGACTGGCTTGCTGTAATCGCCCAACCTGTTCAAGCATCACTTGAGCCGTGACTTCCTTGCTCCCAACATCAACCACTTTCATCAAAGGTGTGCCCGGATTGGCTAACGCCCCCACACCACTCAAGCGATCCACAACGATGGCATCAAAAGGCGCTCGAACGGTACACTTTGAGATGTTACGCTCAGCCACTGAAACTCCAGTTTCCTGTACTGAGCGGTCAGCCTCCAACCCCGCCAGCTCCATCTGATTCTGCTCTAATAACTCTTCAGAAATACTCTTCTGGCTTTGCAAACGCTCTGCTCGTTTCAAGCGCTGCGCGGCAAAATCACGGCGCGCTTTCACACCCGCCAAACCGGCCTGTGCCTGTTGAAGTGCCAGTTTGTAATCACCACAATCCAAGCGAACCAGTGCCGTCCCTTTTTTCAAGCGATCACCCACCTTCGCGCTGAAATGAGTGATGCGTGCAGTAATTTCTGCGCTCAAGGTACTTTCATTCAAGCTTTCAACCGTTGCGGGTGCAGAGTATTCAAGATAAAAAGCAAGCTCCGAAAAAGGAACCGCCTTCACTTTAATTGCTTCATCTGCCCAGGATAGCTGAGGAAGGAATAAAATTAATGCGGCCACTAATTTTAGATTTTTTATCTGTTTCATTGTTGATAAAACTCACTTGAAAATTCACAAAAATTTTATTTAAACCCTGTTCCCAACCACGCATCTGCAGTTAATGAAGTAGGAGTGACGGGCAGTAATTTTTCCAGATAATCCAACGCCAATAACTCTTTTTCAAGCCATTCACTTTCATCCATCGCATTTTTCATCATCACAATGGGTGCGCTGCCCTGCACCATACTATCCCAAAACTCTTGTATTGACTCAACAGGAAATGCTTTGCGTACACACTGAACATTGACATTCTGAAACCCGGCCTCTCGAAGCTCTTTTCCAAACACTTCCGGATTTTCCAGTGACTCCATCGCCATTTCGGGCACTGGAAGATCTGGGTTGATTGCTCGCAGCGCACCAAACATCGCTTGCATTACCGGTGACCTTTCAACAGATGCCCAACTACTGACCGCAATTCGTCCGTCTGCATTCAACGTACGATATATCTCTGAAAACCCTTTGCAGCGATCAGGAAAAAACATCAATCCAAACATAGAAAATGCAGCATCAAAAGAGTCATTTTCATAAGGCAGATCCTGCCCGTCACCGTGATGCACCTGAATATTATTCAACCCCGCGTCATTGATTTTATTGTTGAGAATTGAAAGCATCGATTCTGAAAAGTCGACAGCATCTACCGAGGTCACCTGTTTTGAAACCATCAGAGAAACCGTTCCTGGGCCACAAGCTACGTCCAGAACTTTATCTCCCGCTGTGAGCTTTAAACTGGCAACCGCCTCTTCAGCATATTGACCTAACATCAGCATGGTTGTATCAGCATAACCATTCGCAACCAGATTCCATGGAGCCGGATTATCTAACATACGTTTCTCTTCCATTTTTACAGTTTAAAAAACTAAAATACAAAACAGATCTGATGATTGTTTCCTCGTTGAATTATATACTGGGAAAACCCTACTGGACTCACTTGAGATAATCTTGCCATAGTTTACTATTCCCTTTCTGGTTTTCTTTAATATTTTACGTACGAACCTGAAAAAATCTGGGAAAATACATATACTCCATTCTTGCACCCAAGTATGCGCAGGAAAGAAAAATGCCATTGTGGCAAATGATTGCAAAAGAAATTTCAGCAACAACAAACCAGAAATTTATCGCCCACCAGCAAAGCCCCGTCACTGGTGGCTGCATCAACACGACTTATCTTCTGGAAAATAGCTCTGGAAAAAAGTACTTTGTTAAGCTGAACGATGCCTCAAAGCTGTCAATGTTCGAAGCCGAAGCGAACGGGCTGAATGAGATCATCAACAGCCAGACAATTCGTGCCCCACGCCCCATCTGTTACGGGCAAGCGGACAATAATGCTTTTTTAGTGCTGGAATATATTCATTTCAACAATCATGGCAATCCCGAGCTTCTCGGGCAACAATTGGCGGCACTGCATAAAACAAAAGCACCTTATTATGGCTGGTTTCAGAACAACACCATCGGCTCGACTCCACAAATAAACACCCGACAAGAAACATGGAGCCAATTTTGGAAAAAAAACCGATTCATTTATCAATTAGAGCTTGCGGCGGCTCATGGCCATAGAGGAAACTTACAAAGCCGTGGTGAATTGTTGCTCATCCACCTCGATCAATTTTTTACTGATCACAAGCCTTCACCCACTATTTTGCATGGTGATTTATGGTCAGGAAATTACGAGTTTGATGATCAAGGCCAGCCCATCATTTTTGATCCCGCCACTTATTATGGTGACAGGGAAACGGATCTGGCCATGACAGAGCTTTTTGGTGGTTTTGCACCCCAGTTTTATACAGCCTACAACGAAGCCTACCCACTCAGCGATAGTTACTCTACCCGTAAAATGCTTTACAACCTTTATCACATACTGAACCATCTCAATCTGTTTGGTTCAGG
Organism: uncultured Gammaproteobacteria bacterium; assembly: GCA_964468225.1. GTDB lineage: Bacteria > Pseudomonadota > Gammaproteobacteria > JAADGQ01 > JAADGQ01 > S141-38. The sequence continues at coordinate 9,646 of CAYXVC010000036.1, read as the reverse complement.
CTACCTGCCACAAGCGCAGCAGATGATTGACCAGTTATTAAGCACCATTGGCAAGTAATCTATTGTTTAATTTTTTCTTTTACCAGCATCCACAAAAAAAGACTGTTCGTGACTAAATAACGTTTCCACATCCGGCCCGGCTCCTGCAAAACACGGTAAAACCACTCAAGACCATAGCTTTGCATCCATTGCGGTGCTCTTTTGACCTTTCCTGCAACCACATCAAAAGTCCCACCCACTCCCATTACAAAATCAACACCGAGCTGCTCTTTCCATTGATTAATGAAGTTTTCTTTTTTCGGGGAAGTAATCGCAACAAACAGTAACCGGGCACCTGACTCTTTTATTTTATTGACCACAGCCTCTTCATCATTCCAGAAATAGCCATGATGATGGCCTGCTACAATCAAATCAGGATAAAGCTTCTCAACTTGATGACGTGCCTCTGTCACCACCTCATCTTCAGCGCCCAATAAAAATACCGGATAACTTCGCTCGGCACTCATCCGTAACAGCGCATGAAACAGATCAACGCCCGCAACACGCTCGGGAACATCATGCCCTAACATACGAGCACCCAACACAACGCCCATACCGTCGATATTAATGATATCGCAAGAACGAACCGATTCATCCAGCGCTGCGTCCTTGCGCATATTCACGATCTTGGCTACATTCACAACAACATGTTGCGTAAAGTGCTTCTGTTCCACTCGCTCTGCAATCACATTGACAGTTTCATCTTCCGTCGCCACATCCATAGGGCAACCGAGAACTTCTATACGCGTCATAGAATTTTTTTGATTCATATATGGCACTCACTCTCCAAGATATAAGTTCTTATCTGTCATAATCCCTGATAACGGAATATCCCAAGGGTCTCGAGGAACAACATTCACTTTCTGGAACTCATACGCCAGCCCCATCAAACAGGGTTTTTTCCAATATTGGCGATGACGTAAAAAATTGAAAGTACGATCATAATACCCCCCACCCATACCTAACCGATACCCTTTCGCATCAAAAGCGACCAAAGGCAATAGCACTAAATCCAACCCCCAAACAGGCACAATAGAACAAGTTGAAGCAACAGGTTCAGGAATACCATATTTGTTATTGATCATGCGACTTTCAACATCATAAGAAGCAAACCGGAGGCGACCTGAATAAGACGGCTGTATCACCGGCAAATAACACTGTTTATTTGAGTGCCAAATAGCATGGAGTAGTGGCGTTGGGTCTAATTCCCCGTCATTGGGAAGATAGAGTGCAATTCGACGTGAGCGCTGAAACAACCTGCTTTTTAATAAACATTGCGCCACACGGGTTGCAGACTCATGACGTTCAGAATCACTCAAAGCACGACGAGCATTACGCATTTGTTGACGTAACTGTTTTTTTGAACGGGACATTCGCCCTTATAACAAGAAATTAAAAAGGAGCGGCATATCCACAAGCACCGCTGTTGTCATCGGTCTTGAACCAAGGGTTCAAGTGGGTACACATATGATGCATCAGGCGACCCGCAGAACGGGTATGCACAACAGCATCGGGGACGCGTTCCCTGAGATATATAATTAGGCCCAAGACCATCTCAGACAAACTGGCAAACGTTGTAGATATGCCTTAAATTTCAGTCTAACCCAGAACCATGGATTTGGGTAGCTTAATTTTCACCGGGATTCTTGTTCAGTACGAGCGCTGCATCTACCTGCTTCTGTAATACCTTTATTTTTTCAAAAGCAATATCATTGTTTTGATATTCATTTTTTTGGCTTTCTATTAATTCGTGCGCAAAATTAAGTGCAGCCATAACCGCCACCCGCTCAGTGCCTAATGTTTTACCGGCACTACGAATTTCCCGCATTCGGGTATCCAGAAGAGCCGATGCCGAAATCAGCCCGGGTCGCTCCTCTTTTTCACAAGCAACCTGATACTCTTTTCCAAAAACATTAATCAGAACCGATCCCGACTCATCATACTTACTCATGATTCAACCTCCATCACTTTAAGTCGTGAAATCATCAATTCCAGACGTGAACGCACTTTTTCATTTTTTTCTAAAAGACGTGAACGTTCCACAGGCCACTCACTCTGTTTTTTTTTAAGCGCATCATTCTCTTTTGACAATTTTTGACAAACAAGCAATAACTCGTTAATACTGCTTTCCAACTTTGAAATAGTGGCGATATTGTCATCTTTTTCTTCTTCAATCATTCACTCAAACTCGATTATAGTGCTCGTTCCTAAACAGATAGAATGATAGCATACCCTTTTTGATGAAATACAAAGTTTGAAGGCGAGTTCCATTGACACAAACAGACCACACCATCACTGATTTCGATTCAATCGATAAACTACTGAATGAGCAAGAAATTATTATAGATGCCGCCGAGTGCCATGGTATTTTATGTGGATTGCTATGCAGTAAAGGCCACTTTAGCGACCTGCTCTGGACTAATCAACTATGGGACGATGAAGATAAAGAGTATGAAAACACTCTTTCTGTTGAAGCACAAAAAGCACTCAAAGAGTTGCATGAAATAACATTTCAGCAACTCAACGATACTCAATGCACATTTTACCCTCTCTTACCCGAAGATGAGACTCCTTTGCATTATCGCACTGAAATGCTCTCCAGCTGGTGTCGTGGTTATCTTTATGGGCTGGGTACGGGTATAAACAAGCCTCTCAATCAGCTACAAAACGACACTGCCGAGGCGATTCAGGATCTTGTTGATATATCCCAAGCGTTACATCATGCCGCTAACAACAGCGATGAAGATGAGGGTGCTTATAACGAAATCGTAGAGTATGTACGTACTGTTGTAATGCTGCTTAACGAAGAGCTACAACCCTTCAAAACACCACCACAAATACATTAGACCATTATGGATAAAAAAGAGTTTTTCCTACGTCGAAAACGGCTCATAAAAAAAATTGGTGTGGGTAATATTGCTATTTTATCGACTTCACCAGAACAACAACGCAACAGCGATGTGGATTACCCTTTCCGCCCAAACAGTCACTTTACTTATCTCACCGGATTTGCAGAACCTGAAGCTCTGCTTGTTCTCATCCCCGGGCGCAAACAAGGCCAGTTTGTTCTGTTTTGCCGCGAAAGAGATCAGGAAAAAGAAACCTGGAATGGCAAACGTGCAGGTCTGGAAGGCGCTCAAAGCCTGTGGGGTGCCGATGAAGCGCTGCCGATTCAGGAAATAGACAAACACCTTCCCAAACTACTCAAAAATCGTCGGCAAATTTATTGCACATTAGGAGAGAATCAGGCTTTCGACCACCAGCTCATGGGCTGGGTTAAACAAGTACGCGCAATGGCACGTCAAGGAGTCAGCGCACCCACTGACTTCATTGGCATTGAACCTTTGTTAAATGAAATGCGCCTGTTTAAAAGCAACGCTGAAATTAAAGCGATGCGCAAAGCGGCTGAAATTTCAGCCAGTGCCCACCGTCGTGCCATGCAGTTCTGCCAACCTGGCATGATGGAATATGAAATTGAAGCCGAAATTTTGTATGAATTCAACCGCATGGGTTGCCGTGACTCAGCCTACCCCGCCATTGTTGCAGGCGGTGAAAATGCGTGTATTTTGCATTACACAGAAAACAATATGCCGCTGAATAATGGAGAGCTTCTGTTGATTGACGCAGGTGCAGAGCATGATTTTTACGCCGCTGACATCACGCGCACCTTTCCTGTTAATGGTCGCTTTAACACCGAACAACGTGCCCTTTATGAAGTTGTTCTCAAAGCACAACTGGCCGCAATTAAAAAGGTAAAACCAGGAAACCACTGGAATGCGCCTCACACAGCCGCTGTGCTTGAACTCACCAAAGGCCTTATTAAATTGGGGCTATTAAAAGGCACACCGCGTGAGCTCATAAAAAAAGAGGCCTACAAATCTTTTTATATGCATGGCACTGGCCACTGGCTTGGCATGGATGTGCATGACGTGGGCGACTACAAACGTGATAAAAAATGGCGAACCTTTGAACCTGGCATGGTTTTAACAATTGAACCGGGGCTTTATATTGCAGCCAAAAGCAAAGGCATTGCAAAAAAGTGGTGGAATATCGGCATTCGCATTGAAGACAATATATTAGTGACGAACGATGGGCATGAAGTACTCACGCAAGCAGCACCAAAAACTGTGACCGACATTGAAGAACTGTGTAATAAAAAAGACAATCCAAAATGATCACAGTATTACTTGCTCTTAACGATAAAGGCTGTAATATATTGAATAGGTATTAATTTTACTCATAATTTAAAGAGTAAATAGGGAGAAATATCTATGAAACAAGCCGAAGCTTATCGGTGGTCACTTCTATTTTTACTACTATTTTTTTTGCTATCGTATGTACCTGCGGGAATATCAGATGACAAATTAGAAAGCGCTCATTTTTTGACAAAAGAAGAGCAGATCTGGATCTCAAAAAACCCCATATTGCGCATTGCCCCTGCACCCAATTTCCCTCCCATTGAATTTTTTGATGAACACGGCCAATACCGTGGGGTGACGGCTGATTTTTTTAAGCTTATTACACAAAAAACAGGGTTGAAATTCCAGATTGAACAACTTGAAAGCTGGGCGCATGTGGTTGAAAAAACAAAACGTCAAGAGATCGACCTATGGGGTGAAGCAGCGCAAACTGAGGAGCGCAAGCAATACATGCGATTCACCTCGCCTTATTTAAGCTTTCCAGATGCCATCATCAATCGCCAAGGTGAAACTAAAAATCTCACAATGACGGCGCTATCAAACCTCTCTGTTGTCGGCATTGATGGTTATGCTTCCCATGCACACCTGCAAAAAATTACTCCTGCCCTCCAGCTTATTACGGTACCCAATATTGAAACAGGGCTAAAAATGGTCTCATCTGGTTTGGCAGATACTATCATTGTCAGCATGGCCTCCGCATCCTATTACATTCAAAAATTGGGGCTGAGCAATCTGCAACTTTCTGGTGAATCAAAGTTTCACTGGAGCCTGTCTTTTGCTTCACGTAAGGACTGGCCACTGCTCCACTCCATTCTGCAAAAAACACTAGACAACATAAGCCCCACCGAAAAAGAACAGATTATTAAAAAATGGGTTTCATTAGACAAACAGGCATTTATTGCAAAACGCTCTTTCTGGATCACAATCGCTCTTATTACGGCCATAGCAGGCCTATCTCTAGTGATGGTTTTACTATGGAACCTTAGTTTAAGAAAAATGGTCAACAAAAAAACAATCGAGCTACAAAATGAACTTGAACGTCGTAAAGGTGCAGAAGAGGCAGTTAGCCACAGTGAGGAACGTTTAAATAATTTTTTTGATGCTTCATTTGAAGGACTTTTTTTTCATGATGATGGTAAAATTTTAGACATCAATCCAGCGACAACTCAAATTTTTGGCTACAAAAAAAAGGAGTTGCTGAACCATAATCTTCTGGAGTTTGTTACCCCGGATTGTCGCCAAAATGTGATAGCACTGATGGCATCAAACGAACCTGGCTCCTACGAAACAATGGTGACAAAAAGTGATGGGGAATCTGTTCCAGTCTCTGTACGGGCACGCACCATTGAGACCGAAAAAAGAAAAATAAGGATTGTATCTCTCAGTGATATCAGCAAACATAAGCAAGCTGAAGAGGCGCTTAAAAAAGCTTACGACAATTTAGATCACATCGTGATTATGCGCACCAGTGAACTGGAAAAAGCAAACGAGCGCCTGACCGAGCTCGATCAACTGAAATCAATGTTCATCGCTTCCATGTCTCACGAATTGCGCACTCCACTTAATTCCATTATTGGTTTTACCGGCATTATTCTTGATGGTATTTCGGGAGACATTAACGCACAACAAAGAGATCAGCTTGATCGAGTTTACAACTCATCCAAACACTTGTTGGCGCTTATTACTGACATCATTGATATTTCGAAAATAGAAGCGGGCCATATTGATGTTTACCCGGAATCATTTGTATTAGACGAATTGATCAACGAAGCGCTCCAGACGATCCAGCCACAACGAGAAAAAAAGGGGCTGGCTCTTCACACCAACATTCCGCCAGACATTCAAATGCATACGGACAAAAAGCGTCTGCTACAATGCCTGCTTAATTACCTTAGTAATGCGGTTAAATACACTGAGCATGGCAAGATCGAGATTGAAATAGAGGATCTGGGTGATGAAGTTAAAATAATCGTGCGTGACAGTGGTATTGGTATCAACAAAGAGGCGCGCGGCCGTCTATTCCAGGCCTTTGAACGCATTGATACACACCTGCGTATTAAAACACCCGGCACAGGCCTTGGCTTGTATTTATGTAAAAAAATTACGACCGAATTATTAGATGGAAGTGTTGCAGTAGAAAGCAAAGTGATGGAAGGAAGCACTTTTTCTTTAAAAATTCCGAAACGACTCAATAGAAAAAAATCTCGACCTTATTTTAATCTGGATACTGCATGAATAATCGTGAACGTTCCTAAGAAATGCACATGGAAATACAACATGAAAATTTTAATCGCTGAAGATGATGAAAACTCAAGGCTGCTTCTGGAAACCGCACTCGCAGCTCAAGGTTATACAATAGAGAGCGCAGACAATGGCCAGGAAGCGTTAAACCTGGCCGAAAAATCCCCACCATCATTAATTATTTCTGACATTTTAATGCCACAAATGGACGGCTTTGAACTCTGCCGCCACATTAAAAACAATCCAGAACTACAGCACATTCCTTTTATTTTTTATTCCGCAACATTTGTTGAAAGTCTCGATGAACGTTTGGCGCTGGCACTTGGAGCGGCACGCCTTGTCGTCAAACCCATAGAAATGTGGACGCTGCTGGGCATCATCAAAGAGACACTTGAACTGACAAACACAGACCCATCGAAAGCACCACCCACTGATAGCGACAAACATCAAGTCGGAGATTTGTACGCAGAACGGCTCTCAAAAAAGCTGTCCAAAAAAGTCAAGGAACTGGAGTGGGAACGCGAAACTCTGATGCAAAGCGAAGAGCGCTATCGCTCATTAATTAATGATGCATTAAACACATCATCTATTGCGATCGTCATTCTGGACAGCCAATATAAGGTCACATGGTTCAACCAGACATTTGAAAAGTATTTTGATACACGTCTCAGTCAAACCATAGGCTTACCTGCGGAGCAACTCTATGCAGAACAAATACAGGGCTCTTTTGAGGAGAGTGATTGTCTTTTGGAAGTCAAAAACTCACTTACAAACAGAAGCCATATCGAACATCTGGAATGTTTACTCAAACCTGATAGCAACGGCAAGGTACGCTGGCTAGAATACAACAGCAAACCCATTCATTCAGGGCTTTATAAAGACGGAAGAATAGAGCACTTTATTGACATTACACGTTACAAAAAAACGGGTTGAATCTGCAGGTTACACTCTAACTTAAAATTAGAGCCCTGCAAGCCGATATAAATGGTTCAAGGTTAAATGGAATCAACCAATCATGGCAAAAAAAGAAACCAAAAAAAGTACTTTTATCTGGGAAGGGCTTGACAAGAAAAAAGTCCGTATAACAGGTGAAATGGAAAGTATCAGTATTGCGTTGGTTAAAGCAACATTGCGACGCCAAAGCATCACACCGATCAAGATCAAAAAGAAGTCAGCCCCCTTGTTCGGTTCAAAGAAAAAAATAACCCCTAAAGACATTGCCATTTTTAGTCGGCAAATGGCGACCATGATGAGCGCTGGAGTACCTTTAGTCCAATCATTTGAAATTATTGGTCGTGGCCATGAAAATCCGAGTATGCAGGATCTCATTATGGCGGTCAAAGCAGACGTAGAAGGTGGAAATTCACTGGCAGATGCACTGCGTAAACATCCTAAACATTTTGATACACTGTATTGCAATCTCGTCCATGCAGGCGAGCAGGCGGGTATTTTAGAAACCTTGCTGAATAAAATCGCGCTTTATAAAGAGAAAGTAGAAGCCATTAAGGGAAAAATCAAAAAAGCGATGTTCTACCCGATCGCTATTATGGTGGTTGCGTTTGTTGTCACGGCAATATTACTGCTTTTTGTTGTGCCCCAATTTGAAGCCATGTTTACTAATTTTGGAGGCGAACTTCCCGCGATGACAAAGTTCGTCGTAGAGTTATCTCGTGGACTGCAGGAGTGGTGGTGGGCCATATTTGGCTCCATAGCCATTGTAATTATTGCATTGCTTCAAGCCCAAAAACGCTCACATAATGTTGCAACAACTATGGATCGGTTGATACTTAAGGCTCCAATCATCGGTGATATTATTACCAAAGCAATCATAGCGCGTTACGCACGTACACTCTCAACCATGTTTGCAGCGGGTGTGCCACTGGTTGAAGCGATGAGCACTGTTGCTGGTACCGCTGGTAATATTATCTATACAAATTCAATACTACGTATGCGTGATGAGGTTTCCACAGGCTCAACACTGAATCAATCCATGCGCCAAAGTGGCGTATTCCCCAATATGGTCGTACAAATGGTCGCCATTGGTGAAGAGTCAGGATCTCTGGATTCCATGCTGAGTAAAGTGGCTAGTTTTTACGAAGAAGAGGTCGATGATGCGGTGGATGGATTGAGCAGCCTGCTGGAACCGATTATCATGGCCTTTCTCGGTGTGGTCATCGGTGGCCTTGTGGTCGCCATGTACCTGCCTATTTTCAAAATGGGTGAAGTGGTTTAGTACAGGAAATAATGCATTTAATTATTTATTTACAAGAGTCCCCGTTATTTTTTATCGTTGCAACGGGACTCTTCGGTTTAATCGTAGGCAGTTTTCTCAATGTGGTGATCTATCGCCTGCCCGTCATGTTGGAACGAGAATGGCGCTCACAATGTGATGCCTTAACTGAAACTGGAGATCATCAAACTGATGCTCCAGAAAAACCCTTCAACCTTGCTACTCCTCGATCTACCTGCCCAGCCTGTGGACACATCATCAAGGCATGGGAAAACATTCCCATTGTCAGCTACCTGCTGCTGCGTGGCAAATGCTCGAAATGTGGCATTCCTATCTCTTGCCGCTACCCCATTATTGAAGGTGTCACAGCGCTGCTCTCCATGGTCGTCGCATGGCATTTTGGTTTTACCTGGCAAACAGGCGCGGCGTTATTGCTCACTTGGGTGCTTGTATGCCTGACCATGATTGATTTTGACCACTACCTTTTACCCGACAGCATGACGCTGCCTTTTTTATGGGTCGGTCTGTTTTTAGCACTGTTTGGCATATTCACCCACCCCACTGATGCCATTCTGGGTGCCATTCTGGGCTATCTTGTTTTATGGTTGGTCTATTGGGCTTTTAAAATACTGACTGGCAAAGAAGGGATGGGCTATGGTGACTTTAAACTACTGGCTTTATTAGGTGCATGGATGGGCTGGCAAGCCCTGCCCGTTATTATTTTATTATCATCCTTAGTCGGCGCCATTGTTGGAGCTTTATTAATCGTTTTTAAGAACCACGACAAAAGCAAACCTATACCATTTGGCCCGTACCTCGCGGCGGCAGGCTGGATCTGTCTGCTCTGGGGCGATGATATTACGGATATTTACATGCGCTGGAGTGGGCTGGTTTAAACGATGTTCATTGTAGGTTTAACCGGCGGAATCGGCAGCGG
>CAYXVC010000035.1:2132-18912 GCA_964468225.1 uncultured Gammaproteobacteria bacterium | reverse complement strand
CCCGGACAGCTTTTCAAAACGGGAATACCGACGAAAAAGCATTTATAGCTCACTCACAGCAACGCTCAATTACAGCATCAATAGCAATATGAAACTGAACGCCGCTTATACTTTGGGTATCAATCACGCAAATTTACCCACGGGCTATATTTTAGATATTGACAATGGCCCTGTCGGCTTTCAAAGCAGCTCACTGGGGAGCTACCGTCACCAGTCACTCAAATTAAACTTCAGCTTGAACTTTTAAAACCGGGCTGCTTTGCATCAATCCCTAATGCTCGCAGCTTACGATAAAGATGTGTACGCTCCACACCTGCTGCTTTTGCCACTTTGCCGACACTGCCGTCCGCAATACGTAACTGGTGTTCCAGGTAAGCTTTTTCATACAATTCACGCGCTTCACGCAAAGGCAAGTCAAAGCCCGTTAATACTTCACGAACAATGGGGCAAGGCTGATTCCCTAACGCCAACATCACCTCCTCTTGCCCCACTTCCGGGGTCGTACCTAAAATCAACAACCTCTGCACAAGGTTTTTAAGTTCACGAACATTGCCTGGCCAGCGGTAATTACGTAGTCCATTTTGCCCTGCGACCGAAAAATGCCGATAGGGCAAGCCCTCCTTGCTTACAAAAAAATCAGTATAGTATTCGAGCAGTTCAGGCACGTCTTCGCATCGCTCCCGTAACGATGGCACATTTAAAGGAACAACATTCAACCGATAATACAGATCCTCACGAAACCGCCCCTCCTGCACATCCTGTTCCAGATTTCGGTGAGTGGTTGCAATAATGCGTATATCCAGCCGCACAGGTGCCTCACCACCCAGGCGATGAAGTACGCCCGTTTCAAGCGTTGTTAACAGTTTTGCCTGTATCGCTGATTCCATTTCTCCAATTTCATCCAGCAGAAGCGTTCCCCCGTTGGCCTGTTCCAACAACCCAAAGCGTGTCTGCCCCTTCCGCTCATCACCAAACAGCGCCTCAGCGCCCCCCTTTTGATCCAGCCCGGCAACGCTCACATCCACAAAAGAAGCATCACGCCGAGCACTGCAGTGATGAATATAACGAGCAAACAATTTTTTTCCAACGCCGGGCTCTCCGCGCACTAAAACCCAGGCATCGTGCTCTGCAATACGTTCCGCTTGAGCACGAACCGTTCGCATTAATGCACTCTTTCCCAGCGGCTCCACCAGCTCGCTGACATGTTGACGCAATCCTTCATTTTCGCGGTGCAATTGCGCCAACTCAAGCGCTCGCTTGACGGTTACCAGCAATTTAGCCAGAGAGAGTGGTTTTTCAAGAAAATCGTAAGCACCCAGGCGCGTCGCTTCCACTGCTGTTTCTACTGAACCATGCCCTGACATCATAACAACTGGCACTCCGACATCCTTCGTCTCCCCCCACTCCTTCAGCAATGAAATGCCGTCCGTTCCTGGCATCCAGATGTCGAGCAAAATTAAATCAGGGCGGCGAGCGCGTCGTTGCTTGCGTGCAGAGTCTGCATCTTCAGCAACACTCACTTCATACCCTTCATCGTCCAAAATCTCTTTTACAAGGTTGCGAATATCCGGCTCATCATCAACAACTAATATATGAGGTGCGCTCATCTCTATTATCCTCTATATGACTCTTCTGTTTTCCACAGGTAAATGAAGAACAAATGAAGCTCCGCCTTCTGGCCTGTTTTTCGCGTAAATGACACCGCCATGCTCTTCTATAATTTTTTTAACAATGGCAAGTCCCAAGCCACTGCCTCGGCCTTTTGTGGTCACGCCGGGCTCAAAAACCTGCTCAATAATTTCTGTCGAAATCCCCACCCCATCATCAATCACACAAATTTCCACCGCATTGAGATCCAACTCATTTCGAAGGCGCGTACTGATCACCACGCGACCTTCCGAATGACCTTCCATTGACTGCATAGCATTTTTGATTAAATTATGCAGCACTTGCCTTAATCGCCCTGCGTCTGCATTGATTAATGGAAGATCAGGCGCAAGCTCTGTTTTCACGTCTGTTTTATGGCCTGAATATAACTCCAGAACACTGTTAATCAATTCGTTGAGTGCAATCGGTCGAATCATGAGTTTTGGTGGCTTGGCATATTCAGAAAAAACCGTCACCATCTCTTGCATGGACTCCACTTGCTCAACAATGGTTCGCGTGGAACGATCCAGCACTTTAGCATCCGCCGCATCCATTGTTGCGAGGTATTTGTGCCGTAACCGTTCGGCCGAAAGGCGAATGGGTGTTAGTGGATTTTTAATTTCATGAGCCAGGCGACGCGCCACCTCTCCCCAGGCGGCATCACGTTGAGAGTTAATCTGGGATGTCATGTCATCAAACACCACCACAAATCCGCCCTCTACAGCGTCCCCGCTTATTGCAGGCAATGCACTGCCGCGACACATCAAGACTTGTCGACCTTCCGGGCCAAAAATGGTGATATCTTCACGCCACGCCTCATCAATTTCATGCAAATGAGGCAAAATAGATTCGACCAATTGGGTTAAGTGGGGATAATCCTCTCCCAACATAGTCAATGATTCACCGAGCCGATGAGCAAGATCAACACCCAAAATCTGATTGGCCGCACTATTGACCATACGTAACGTATGTTCGCTATCAAAAGTCAGTACGCCCGAGGACAGACGACCCAATACCGTTTCCAAATAAATTCGCTGCCTCTCTGCCTGCCCCTGACTGCGTTGAACGTCCTCTTGAGACTGTGCAATTTTTTTCGTCATATCATTAAATGATTTCACCAAAAAGCCAAGCTCATCATTCGATGCCATTGGCAGATGTTTGCTGTAATTGCCTGAAGCGACAGCCTGTGTACCAATCGCCAATACACGAATCGGTGCTACCAGACGCTGAGCCAGAAAAAAAGCGGCCAATACGGCCGTCAACAAACTCAGCAATAACACTAAAGATAAGGTAAACGTAAAGCTGATTTTAAGGGGTTTGCGAAAATAACTTAGTTTTCGATACTCATCATAAGCAGATTGAACGTCTGCCAGCAGCTCACCGGTTTGTGCCTCCACCTCATAAAGCGCCTGTAAAATACGAATTTCTGCAATAGACTTGGGGATAGGCATCGCCACCACAACACGAATAAATAACCCTTTTTTATCAATGGAATCAAGCCCCACATAAGGCTCACCTGTTCGCACCTGAGCCAACACAACCTCACTGGGGAGATCAGGGAAAATTGACTCCATTGCCTGACTTGTTGTTGCAATAATTCGCCCGTTCGAACCCAGCAACGTCAGCTCAAAAGCACCATTACGATGGCGTATGCTATTCAACGTGAGAGGAATTCGGCTACCTGACACACCAGACAATGCTTTAACCACCTTTTCAGCACGTCGACTTGCATCCCGCTGACGATCACTTAACGTAGCACGAGTCAGTTTCAACGCATCGGCCAAGGCTGCTTCAGTATGCACGTCAAACCAGCTATCAATACTTCGATTTAAAAAGTTTAAAGAAAAATAGAATACAACCACAACCGGAAGTACCGCTAACGTGACAAAAACAACAACAAGACGTGCTGTTAAACGTGAACCCGGAGCCTTGGCGCGATACTGCCTGACCAAACGAAAAAGATTAATAGCGATCAATGCCAGCAACGCAAGCAACGCAAATACATTAAACACCAATAGCCAGAAGTAAATAAGACCGAATTGTTCAGAGTTTTGAATCGCTTCGCCCATTAAAAGAAGTGATGTCAATAACACCACACAGAGCAAAATAATCGGGCGAATGCCCTGCGTATAACGTTTTAAGACTCTAGAGGGCATATATACCAATCGCTGGACATATACCAACTCGGTGCAAAATAGGCCAGCAACCGAATCGGCACGGGTAATGATTCTATATCAAACAGCGCCTTTAAACGTACTACATACTGTGCTTCAGGGTTAACCTCTTTCTGCTTCAACAAGGGTAAATCTGCAACGATACCTAATATCCAGGTCGCTGTGCTTAAGCTGGGCAAATTCCGTGACTTTCCGCTGTTAATATGAAGCACCTGGTATTGTTGCGTCAGCGGTTGATATTTCAGAGTATAACGCTGTGTTGACTGACTGACTTTTTTATCCAGAAACCATAACCGGCCTTTTTTTCGAACCACTTCAACTTCTAGCTCAAAAGTGAGTTCCACACCTTTGAGCAAGGCTTCCCGAGCCTGATCTGAAAGATGGTAATTGACCGTTGCATCAAGGTAATAGGTATCCCCCACCAAGCCCGTCTCTGCATGCTCTATAATAAATTCTTTTGCCTCTACTGCGCCGACAAACAGTGCAGAGATAAAAATCCACAAAAAACTCAGATTTTTTTTGTATGGCTGCATTAAATCTCTACTTTCTTTAAACAGGCATAGTAGAAACCATCCATATCACCACCTCCTGTCATAATTTGACGACCCACTGCAACATTCACTCCCCATTGCGCCTGAATAGGTACTTCAATCGCATCCTTTTGCTGTTTAAGAAAATTTAAAATTTGCCCTGAATTTTCCTGAGATAACACGGAGCAAGTCGCATACAACAACTGCCCCCCAAGCTTAAGTAATGACCATAATGCCTGTAATAGTTCACCCTGAAGCTTCACTAAACCTGCAATATCATCAGCGACGCGCAAGTATTTAATATCAGGGTGACGACGAATCACCCCCGTTGCCGAGCAGGGGGCATCCAGTAAAATACGATCAAACAGTTGGCCATCCCACCATGATTCTGGCTGCGCTGCATCCCCCACCAATACTTGCGCCTTCAACCCTAATCGCTGTAAATTTTCATGTATCCGCTTTGTACGGTGCTTATCATGATCTAATGCAATCAATTCTACACTACGCTCACACTCCAATATGTGACAGGTTTTCCCTCCTGGTGCGGCACAAGCATCCAGTATACGCATATCGGGCTGTACATCCAGCAATGGAGCCGCCAATTGAGCAGCACCATCCTGCACCGAAAACCAGCCTTGCTCAAAACCGGGTAGCGCGGTGATATCTTGTAATTTGGCCAGTTTTATCGCTTGCGGAGCATGGGAAAGTGGCTCGGCATCAATACCATTTGATGCTAAAATATTCAGGTAGTCTTGCTGTTCAATTTTGCCAATATTGACACGCAGTATGATCGGTGCCGGTTTATTATTAGCGGCGACAATCGTAGGCCATTCATCAGGCCAGTTTTTTTTGATCTTACCCAACAACCAAGCCGGGTGTGCTGTTGCAACCACGTCATCCTTATCCAAAAGATCCAACACATCACTGTTACGTTGGTAGCTTCTCAAAACAGCATTAATCAACCCTTTTGCCCAGGATTTATTCAATGCATTTGTAACCGCCACCGTTTCAGCGACCGCCGCATGTGCAGGCACTCGCATATAGATGAGCTGATAGAGTCCCAGCAATAACAAGCATTGAATATCGACATCCTTTTTTTTCAGTGGCTTGTGCATAAAATGCTGCGAAACTGCACTTAAACGCAGATGCCATCGCAAAACACCGTAACAGAGCTCTGAAACTAATGGTCGATCTGCCGATTTTTTCAGCGAAAGCAAAGCCGGTGGCAAGGCAGCAGAAAGTGAGCGCCTCTGCCCTAACACTTCAGTTAATACTTTTGTCGCTGTTAGCCGAGCGCTCATGGGACTAAACAAACATTCATTTTTTGATTACCGGGTCAAATACTACACCACGCTCCATCAGTGCACCATGCGCATTCATAAAATCAGCGACCGATTGTGAACGCCCGCCAGGCCTTTGAATTTGTAACAACCGTAAAACTCCTTGCCCTGTCGCCACATCAATGCCCTCACGTCCAGCATTAACAATCGTTCCCGGCATTTCGTCCGTGCAATCATTCAGTACGGTTGCCATCCAGATTCGGTAGGTGACACCAGACAAGGTGGATCGCGTCACTGGCCAGGGATTAAATGCCCGAACCGTACGCGCCAAAACATCTGCAGGCTGTTGCCAATCAATATCAGATTCTTCTTTTTTCAATTTTTCAGCATACGTTGCCAAACGACTATCTTGTGCCGTTGCTTGAACCGTGCCCTCACAAATCTGATCAAGCACATCCAATAAACTGCTGCCGCCAAGCTCTGCCAGCCGATCATGTAAAACCGAGCTCGTATCGTCCGCATGAATCGGGCATTCAGTGCTGAGTAACATGTCGCCGGTATCCAGCCCTTTATCCATCTGCATAATAGTGATTCCTGTCACCTGATCACCTGCCAGAATTGCACGATGAACCGGCGCTGCGCCCCGCCAACGCGGCAATAGCGAAGCATGAATATTGATGCAACCATAACGCGGAATTGCTAATACAGCGGGCGGTAAAATCAACCCATAGGCAGCCACAACCATCACATCAGGCTCAAATGCCATCAATGCCTCTTGCGCTTCTTGAGATTTCAACGAAACAGGCTGATGCACAGGAATATCATGCGTTTCCGCCAATACTTTAACAGGGCTGGCTTTCAGTTTTCGGCCTCGTCCAGCAGGGCGGTCGGGCTGAGTATAGACAGCACGTAACATATGCCTTGAACTCAACAATGATTGCAATGCAACCGCTGCAAATTCAGGTGTTCCAGCAAAAACAATTTTTAAAGCGTCTTTCATAATCCTTTTATTGCTCTATCATTATTACAGTTACATCCATTATTACAGTTACATCGCTTGCCGACTTTGTTTGAGCAGTTTTTTACGTATGCGCTGCCGTTTCATTTCTGAGAGATAATCAACAAATAACTTGCCATTCAAATGATCAATTTCATGCTGAATACAGGTCGCCAACAATCCCGCTGCTTTCAGCTTGATCGGCTGACCTGTTCTATCCAGTGCAGTCACACTCACCCGCTCAGCGCGAGTTACAGCCTCATAAATACCAGGCACAGACAAACAACCCTCCTCATACTCAAGCTCACCCTCTTCATCCATGATTTCAGGATTAATCAAACATAATGGTTCGCTTTTGTTTTCAGAAATATCAATCACCACAACACGCAATAAAACACCAATTTGAGGTGCAGCCAAACCAATTCCCGGCGCTTTATACATCGTCTCAAACATCGTATTAATTAATGCTTGAATATCAGAATTTACACTCTTGACCGGCTCGGAATTCTTCAGTAAATCAGCGTCGGGATAGTGTAAAATAGTAGAAATTGTCATTGCACTGTTCGATTTTTGTAATATAAATGCGCAATTATACCGTTAATTAGATTAATCGGCTCGCTCAATGTGTATTGGATGACCGCTATTTATTGTATACACTCGTCCTGAACGCGTCGTATCAGTTCAATATGGATCATGAAAAAGGATTTATTATGTTAAAAAATATTGCTGCCGCCTTGCTACTGTTGTTTAGCACCGCCCTGTTCGCCGACACGCTGGTATTGCGTGCAGACCACCCCGATCGCTACGTAGTCGTCAAAGGTGACACTTTATGGGATATTTCAGCGCGTTTTTTAACAGACCCTTGGTTATGGCCTGATCTTTGGCGCACGAATCCTGAAATTGAAAATCCCCACCTGATCTATCCTGGCGATAGCATCAGGCTCGTTTATATTGACGGTAAACCCACACTACAACTGGACCGACCGGGTCAACTGGATCGTGACAAAAAAGCACTGAAACTTTCACCACAAATACGTGCAACAGCGCTGGAAAGTCCAATACCTACAATCGCACTTGAGCAAATACAACAATTTTTAACCCGCCCCCGTGTCATCAGCCCTCAGGAGTTGGAGCAGTCAGGCTACATTATTGCTGGTGATGATGGCCGCCTGATAAGTGGCGCTGAACTTTCAATCTATGCGCGTAACATTCAAAACTTTGATGGCTCGCACCTCAACATTTACCATATAGGGAAAGCATACCAAAACCCCAATACAAAAAAAGGTGATATTTTGGGCTTTGAAGCCATTCAGGTCGGCGATGCGCGTATTACACAAACTGGTGACCCCACTAAACTCTATGTAACCCACTCTTATCGTGAAATTTTAATCGGTGATCGTTTGTTGCCTCCTGTTGCTCAACCACTTGATCAAAACTTTATCCCTCGTGCGCCTGATAAAAATATTGAAGGCATCATTATTTCAGTGCTTGACGGCATCGCTAAAATTGGACGCTACCAGACCATCGTACTCAACCAAGGTCTACAAGATGGAGTCGAGGTGGGTCATGTACTCACCGTGCACCAGCAAGGTCGCACCATCCGTGACCCTTATGCTAAAAAACCGGGCGAAACAATCACCTTGCCCGACGAAGCAGCCGGAACTGTTATGGTTTTTCGTGCATTCGACCATGTGAGTTATGCTTTAGTCATGGATGCTAAACGAGAAATAAAACTATATGACGCTGTTAAGACACCATGACGGAATTAGCCTATTGGCTGGCACTGCATCGGGCTCCAGGTATTGGCTCCATTACTTATAAAAAGTTGCTCGATCATTGCGGTTCAGCTCAAGCTGTTTTTGATCAGGTTGAAACTCTTAAACTCAAACAAACCACTCGGGATTTCCTGAAAAGTCCCGATTGGGCAGCCGTTGAGTCTGATTTGGAGTGGCAGGAAAAGGAGACGCACCACTCAATTATTACATTGCATGATGCAAACTACCCATCACAGCTCAAAGAGATTGCCGACCCACCCGCCGTATTATATCTGCAAGGAAACCCAAACCTGCTTCACAACACGCAAATTGCAATCGTAGGCAGCCGTAATCCGACACCGCCGGGCCAGGAAAATGCCTGGCAATTTGCTGCCAGCCTGTCACGCATGGGGTTAACCATTACCAGCGGGCTTGCATTAGGTATTGATGGATCCGCTCACAAAGGCGCACTCCAAAATGACGGAATGACCATTGCTGTGACGGCAACAGGTCTCGACCGCGTATACCCGGCTCGTCATCGAAAATTAGCGCATGAGATTGTAGAAAAAGGTTTGATTATTTCAGAAATGCCCATTGGCACCCCACCAAAACCGCAACATTTTCCGCGACGCAATCGAATCATCAGTGGGCTCAGTGTGGGAACTTTAGTTATTGAAGCCGCACGCAGCAGCGGTTCTTTAATTACTGCACGGCTCGCAGTGGAGCAAAACAGAGAGGTATTTGCCATTCCAGGTTCAATTCATAACCCGCTGGCACGAGGTTGTCACGACCTGATTCGTCAAGGTGCAAAGCTCGTAGAAACAGCGCAGGATATCACCGAAGAACTTGAAGCTGTGACAGTTAATCCGTCCATAAAAACACCACCAGCAATTCAACCCGACAAACCCGAACTTGATAAAAAACAGAGCCAGTTATTAAAGAGCATCGGTTTTGAACCTATACATATTGATCAAATAATTGAACATAGTGGATTGACGACGGAAGAGGTTTCATCCATGCTACTGCTTTTAGAGCTGGACGGACATGTATCAACAACACTTGGTGGCATGTACATTCGCAATAACTGAATATATAGTCAAAGAGCTCGAAACAAGCAGCACAACGAGAAAACCATGAATGAAAACGTATTCGACATACTGGTTTATTTATTTGAAAACTACGCAGATGGTGAAATGGAACTCGGTTTCGATCAGGAACTGGTGAAACAAGAGCTTAATAGTGTCGGCTTTCCAAGGTCAGACATCAAAAAAGCATTTGTCTGGCTTGAAGACCTCGCTTTGTCGGGTGAAGATGACATCCAGCATCCGATAGCCTCTGATCATTCAACCCGCTTCTATAACAGCCACGAACTCAAAAAACTAGGCGTTGAAGCCCGTGGTTTTTTGTGCTTTCTTGAGCAAGTCAACGTTCTGAACTCGTGTTCAAGAGAGCTGGTGATTGAGCGTGTGATGGCATTTGATGGCGAACTGGATCTGGATCAACTCAAATGGATCACGCTGCTGGTGCTGTTTAACCACTCCGCCGAAGATGAAGCGCTTGATATACTGGAAGATTTGGTCTACAACCAAGCCATTAATACGTTACATTAAAAAAATAACTACTCTAAATTTTATTTCTACTTATTAAAGTATTAAACCCTTATGAGCAAAAATCTTGTCATTGTTGAATCAGCAGCAAAAACTAAAACGATAAAAAAATATCTGGGTAAAGATTTCCAGATTCTGGCCTCTTACGGACATGTCAGGGATCTATTGCCCAAAGAAGGTGCGGTTGACCCTGATAATAATTTTGCAATGAAATATCAGGCCATTGAAAAAAATACCAAACACCTTGAAACAATCAGAAAAGCGGTAAAATCTGCTGATGCTCTCTATCTCGCAACTGACCCGGATCGTGAAGGTGAAGCAATTTCATGGCATATTCTGGAAGACCTGAAAGAAAAAAAATTAATCAAAGACAAAAAGGTCTATCGAGTTGCTTTCAACGAAATAACCAAACGCGCGGTTCAAGAAGCGATTGATAATCCACGCGAACTTTCTATGGATCTCGTCAATGCACAGCAAGCCCGGCGTGCGCTGGACTACCTTGTAGGTTTCAATCTTTCACCACTGCTCTGGAAGAAAATTCGCCGCGGCCTTTCTGCAGGTCGAGTGCAAAGCCCGGCGCTTCGCATGATTGTCGAAAGAGAAGATGAGATTGAAGCATTTAAGCCGCGTGAATACTGGAGTATTGAAGCTGATGCGAATAGTGGCAAACAACCCATTCTTGGAAAGTTAACCCGCTATCAAGGGGAAAAAATCACACAGTTCAGTGTGACCAATGACAAACAGGCCAACGAAATTCAGTCAACACTGCTAAAAGCGGCCAATGGCAATCTGGTGGTCACCGAAGTTGAAAAGAAACAACGTAAACGTCGCCCAGCACCACCATTTATCACCTCAACACTGCAACAGGAAGCCGCACGTAAATTAGGTTATACCGCGCAACGCACGATGCGTATTGCCCAGCAACTTTATGAAGGTATTGATGTCGGCAATGGTTCTGTCGGCTTAATCACCTACATGCGTACCGACTCGGTCACGCTGGCGCAAGATGCTTTAACAGAAATACGTGATTTAATCAGCCAGCGTTACGGTAAAGATAACCTGCCGGAAAAACCAAACGTTTACAAAACCAAATCGAAAAATGCACAGGAAGCCCATGAGGCGATTCGCCCAACGGCCGCCGATCATATTCCTGATGAAATAAAACAGAGCCTGACGAATGATCAATTCAAGCTGTATAACCTGATCTGGAAACGTGCTATTGCCTGTCAAATGATTCACGCAACAATTAATACCGTAGGTGTTAATTTGGCCGCCGGTGAGAGCAATACTTTTCGCACCACAGGCTCAACCATTGCGAATCCGGGCTTTATGGCCGTCTACCTCGAGGGTGTGGATGACAGTACCGCAGAAAATGACGAAAAAATGTTGCCCACGATGGCCGTTGGTGACAAGCTTGAGTTACTCGAAATTCGTCCAGAGCAACACTTTACCGAACCACCACCACGCTTTAGTGAAGCCAGCTTGATCAAAGCGCTGGAAGAGAATGATCTGGGGCGACCCTCAACCTACGCAACCATCATTTCCACACTACAAGCGCGCGAATACGTCACATTAGAGAAAAAGCGTTTTTACCCGACGGATGTTGGGCGTGTTGTCAGCAAGTTTTTAACCAACTATTTTAGCAAATACGTTGATTATGGCTTTACCGCACAGCTCGAAGATGAATTAGATGCGGTGTCTCGTGGTGAAAAAGAGTGGGTTCCATTGATGACCTCATTCTGGGAACCCTTCAAATCCCAAGTCGATGATATTGAAAAAAATGTTGATCGCAAAGATGTTACACAAGAAGCGCTTGATGAAGAGTGCCCGAAGTGTAAAAAACAACTCTCAATCCGGTTAGGTCGACGCGGCCGTTTTATTGGCTGCAGTGCCTACCCGGAATGTGACTACACACGCAACATGGATGGCGAAGAACAGGAGCCTGAAGAGCCCGAAGTAGTTGAAGGACGCAGCTGCCCTCAGTGTGAAGAACCACTGATTATTCGTACCGGACGTTACGGTAAATTTATTGGCTGCAGTACTTACCCCAAGTGCAAACACATGGAGCCACTGGAAGCGCCGACCGACACAGAGGTTCAATGTCCCGAGTGCAAACAGAGCACGCTACTCAAACGAAAATCACGCTATGGTAAAATATTCTACTCGTGCTCCCGCTACCCCGATTGCAAATATGCGGTCTGGAACACACCCGTTGCAGAAAATTGTCCAAAGTGCGAATGGCCGGTATTAACCATTAAAACCACCAAGAGGCGAGGCACCGAAAAAGTGTGTCCACAAAAAGCCTGTGATTTTTCGGAACCTTACGAACTTGAAGAAAAACCCACTGAAGAAACTTAACTATAGATCATTTGTCAGAAAATTATTATGCGCTACATAAGTCTGTGTGGCGCAACCACAAAACAACGCTCACACTGCTGAACACCAACAGTGCATTGTTTTCGCGTGCAGGAGTTACTAAAGTAAATGATTAAAGCAGAAATTCTCGTCGATAAAGAAGAAATTGATCGATACGAAGAAGCCGTCAAGGCTTTTATGAATAATGAAATTGACCCCGATCGATTTATGGCACTGCGCCTGCAGCATGGAATGTATGGTCAGCGACAAGAAGGCGTCCACATGGTGCGCACCAAAATTCCTGGTGGCAAATTAACTGTTGGCCAATTAGAAGCTCTGGCAGATGTCACCGACCAATACTCCAGCGATGATTACGCCTGCGTCACCACGCGTCAGGATATCCAGATTCATTACGTGCCACTCAAAGATACACCCGCAGTCATGCGCCGTTTAGGCGAAGGTGGAATGACCTCACGTGAAGCCTGTGGCAATACCATTCGCAATATTACTGCTTGCGCTCTAGCCGGTGAATGCCCACGCGCTCACACGGACATCACCCCATTTTTTGATGCCGTCACTGAACGATTTTTACGGCATCCGCTTACACAGCATTTACCACGAAAAATGAAATTCAGTTTTTCCGCATGTGAAGCAGATTGTGCGCTTGGAATGATACACGATATCGGCGCTATTGCGATTCAGAAAAATGGTAAATTTGGTTTCAAAATCGTTGCTGCTGGCGGTTTAGGTATCAAACCTCATCAAGCGATCACTATTGAAGAGTTTATTGAAGAACCAGACCTTCTCCCTTGCTTTGAAGCTGTCATCGCGTTACATAGCCACTACTCTGACAGAACCAAGCGCTCTCGTTCACGTATCAAATTTTTAGTCGATAAATTTGGTGAAGCTGAATTTGTAGAAAAATATAAAGAAGAGTTTGCACGCACCCAGGCTGCTTTTTCTGGACAAACATACCCTAAAAGCCAGTGGCAAACTGGTAAAGCGTGTGAATCCTTTGAAGGAGGAGCACCTCGTCGCGTCTTTCCTCAAAAACAATCCGGGCTCAGTGTTATTCCGATCCGATTAAATACCGGAGATTTCAAGATCCGTCAGATGCGTGGTATCGCCAAGCTCATGAAGGCTGAAAAACTCACCGACTTGCGTACAACCATTGGTCAAAATTTAATGCTGGTTAATGTCCCCGACGAGCGTGTCAATACTGTTTTAGAGGGACTTAAAGCTCTTGATCTCGGCACGCCTGAAACGGGTGATGATGTTGTCTCCTGCCCAGGCACAACCACATGTCGGCTTGGCATCACTTCATCCAAGCTGGCTGCCAAACAGATCAACGGTGGTTCATCTGACCTACGCATCCGAATCAGTGGTTGTCACAATAGCTGTGCTCAACACCATATTGCTGATATTGGCGCTCATGGCGAAGGTAAACGCCGACATGGAAAATTGATCCCTCATTACATGTTGCATATAGCAGGCAACGGTACGGCCAACGGCACCATTGCACTGAAAGGCCCTGCTGTTCCCACACTGCGAGTCAAAACAGCGATTGAACGTATCGAAAGCAGTTACGAAAAAAACTCAGTGAACAGTGAAAGCTTCTTCGACTGGGCTCATAAAAATGGCGCTGATTATTTTAAAGAGCTTGTGAGCGATCTCAGTGAAGTCGCTCCCGAAGAAATCGCCAAGCTGGCTAAAGACTATGGTGATGAAGGTTCGTTCAAACTCACCAATTTTGGTGGCGGTGAATGTGCTGGAGCGGCTCAGGAGATAGTCTCAGCCAATTTCGCAGAAGCTGCACATGAAAGAAATTATCGTAACGCCTTTTTATTGCAACGAAAATATACAGAATCTATTGAATGTGCAGAAGAACTGAGCCGTTTAATTGGTGAGTCTCTGCTGTTTATGGCGGGAGAAGAAGGCGCTGATAATACCAACGCCTTAGCAACAGCAAACCAACTCAAAGAGACAGCCCATGAAAATGCTGCATTTGGTACAGAACTTGAAAAGATCGTGACAGCACTGGCGAAACTCCGTAAAGAATTTAATCAGAAGCACTTCGAAACTATCAATATAGAACTGGATAACTGGACAACACGCGCAGCGGAAGCTTGCCAGAAACAGGATCAACAACTGGACTTACGTGCATCCTTACCTGCACAAGAAAAAAACAATACAAAAATATCAGAAATCGACCTTTCCAACTTTGGATGCCCACTTCACTACATTAAAGCCCGCAATGCACTAAAAGAGTTCCAGAGCGGTGACGTTGTTATATTTCTTCTCGACTCCGGCGAATCTGCAACTCAGGTTTCCGGAAGTCTAGAAAGTGATGGACATGAAATTTTATCTGTTAATGCTAATGATGACGCACCTTTGATAAAAATGTGTAAAGGCTGATCATCCTTAACTCAGGAACGTGCTAATATTACATAATATTCTGACCGGTAGCGTATTTTCCGGATCAACAAATATTTATTATTCACTCGGAAAAGACTGTGATCAGTTTTCACTTAAATAACACATTATACAACGCAGATAAAACTGACAAGAAGTCGAAAACCCGCTTTCCGATTGCCTACAAACTCGCACTTGTTTTTACTCTTGTTATTACCATCGGCATGGTATTGTTGGGTCTGTTTATTGTTCAAGACCAAAATCGTTTGCTTGAACAACAGATGCATCAATTTGGTACCGCAATCACAGAGCAATTTTCCAAAAATATCCAGGAGCCCTTGCTTGCTGGTGACAAGCCCAGCTTAGCCACAACGGCCAAGCATTCAGTCAACCATCCGTCTATTCTAGGTGTCGCCATCTATTCTGATGAATTCAAAACAATAATACGCGAAGGAGCAACCCCTGATGAAATGGTTTTAGCAACCAACAGAAGTGGCACCAAACTTAACTGGCGTGGCCCAGCCGAAGAGGGTGCAATGCCTACTGATCTGATCTCTTTCTTTACCCCATTGATCACTCGTAATGTCACCGTCGGCTATACCTTGGTGACTTTTGACCGTTCATTTATGATAGATGCTCAACAAAAAACATTAAGCACAGTGATCGGAGTCACTGTTTTATTAGTTCTATTTGGCATTATTACTTCTATACTGCTAGGAAAACGGCTGGCCCAACCGATTGCAAAATTGACCGAGGCCAGCAAATCTATTTCAGAAGGGAACTATAACTTTAGATTCACAGAAAAAAGGCATGATGAATTAGGCTCGTTGATGTCGGCCATGAATGCCATGTCAGAAGATTTGGCCAAAAAAGAAAAAGCTGAAAGCACCCTTTCACGCTACATTTCACCCAAAATTGCAAAAGAAGTACTGGATGAAATCGAACCCGCAAAACTGGGGGGACAAAAAGTTTATGCCAGTGTTGTTTTTGCTGACATTGTTGGTTTCACCCGGATGTCAGAGCATATGCCGCCCGAAGAAGTGAACAGCATGCTCAATGAGTATTTCAACTACATTACTAAAGCTGCTCACGCATACTCAGGTCATGTTGATAAATTTATGGGCGACTGTGCCATGCTGGTTTTCGGTGTGCCCGGTCATGACAAACAGCATTGCTTTCATGCTGTTGCTTGTGCAGTATTGATCCAGAAGTTTTTTGAAACATTCAATCAAAACCGTAATAAAAAAGGGCTCACCCCTGTTCAGTTCAGTATTGGTGTCAATAGTGGTGAAATGCTCGCTGGAAATATGGGATCTATTGATCGTATGGATTACACCGTCATCGGAGATACTGTAAACACCGCCTCTAAATTATGTTCTGCAGCAGCACCTGGCGAAATTTTGATTCCGGAAAGCCTCATACACTCAGTACAACTTCAAGGGCACATTGTCTCTACACATCACAAGACAATCACGCTGCCCGGCAAGGAAAATCCAGTCGTTACCCACAAAGTCCTGGATATCGTATGATGGGTACTCTCAAGAAAAATAGTGATCTATTAAAATATAAACGATGCATGAAATAAAGCGGTACTGTTTTGTCGTCTGTGTACTTTTTTTAATTATACAATTACCAGCCTGTACCACGCTAAAACAGAAAGCACAAACATTTATCGCACCACCAATGAGTTTTGAAGAGGCTCAGGACTTTGAACGCCGCCATTTAAAGCTTGCGCAAAAGCTTATAGAAAAAGATGAATGGCTTAAAGCTCTGGATGTATACCATGAAGCTTTAAAGCGACTTCCACACAGTGAAGCGATACAAGCTGCCCTGAAAAATACATATCAAAAAAACAGTAATTATATTGAAGGTTTAACACGAAAACTTACCATCTCTCGGGGCTTTTGGCTTGATGAAAACCAACATTTGTATGAATCCCTGGCAAAAGCTGAAATAAAAGGCAGAAAAGCAAAGTACAAAAACAGAGCCATAAAAAATGAAGTAAAACTTATTTCAAAGCAACT
>CAYXVC010000035.1:0-2032 GCA_964468225.1 uncultured Gammaproteobacteria bacterium | reverse complement strand
ATAATGAGGAAGCTCTAAATAATATTGAACGCACAAACAAAATACTGGCTAACCTTTCACGTATTAAAGAAAAACAAGAAGACCTAAGTGAATGAAATTAAGCCTTTAAAATAAATCTAATGCGTGCATTCATTATAAAAGTGATACTCAAACTGCTTTCCTTATTTCCATTACCCATAGCGCATGTGATTGGATCTATTATTGGTTATAGTTTGGCAACTTTTCCAAATAAAAGCCGCAAGGTCACTCAAACCAATATCCAGCTCTGCTTTCCTGAACTTTCAACATTTCATCAACAACAATTAGTTAAAAAAAGCTTGATAGAAATGGGCAAAAGCATGGCGGAAATGGGCTACCTATGGCTTCGCCCTAAAGCACAATGCCTAAAACTTATTCATAGAGTCAGTGGCAAAGAACACTTAATCAGTGCAATGGCACAAAACCGAGGCGCTATTATTGCTGCGCCTCATTTAGGTTCCTGGGAGCTGATTGGACTCTACTGCTCTGAAAGCTTTCCGATGACAATACTATATCGTCCGCCCAGGCTGCACCAACTGGATGAAATGGTACGCACGGCTCGCCAAAAAAATGGTGCAAAACTTGTCCCCACAACAACCAAAGGAGTGAAAAGCCTATACAAAGCATTAGCCAATGGTGAACTTATTGGAATTTTACCCGATCAGGATCCAGGAAAAAATGGTGGTATCTTTGCGCCGTTTTTTAACATCCAAACCAATACAATGCAGCTACTCTCTCGCCTTGCGATAAAGAACCATACACCTGTTATTTTTTGTTATGCGGAACGTATGCCAAAAGGAAAAGGTTTTCATTTGCACTTTATACCAGCAAGCCAAAAAACATCGGACAAAGAGCCAAACACAGCAGCGACGCACCTTAATGCTGATATTGAAAAATGTATACGCCAACTTCCAGAGCAGTATCAGTGGTCTTATAAACGCTTCAGAAGTCGTCCTGAAGGTGAAAATAAAATTTATTAGCCACGCCAAAAAACAGGCGTCAACAGAACCAATAGTGTAAATATCTCCAAGCGCCCCAGCAACATTGCAAAACATAACAGCCATTTACTGGTCGCATCAATTGTACTGTAATTCGCTCCCACTTCACCAAGGCCTGGCCCCAGGTTATTCATACATGCAGCCACTGCAGATAGTGCTGTTACAAAATCCAGTCCATTAAAGATTAACAACAACGAAATTACACAAAAGCAGGCGACATACAGTGAAAAAAAGCCCCAGACGGCTTCAATAACACGGCTCGGTAAAACCTTGCCGCCCACCTTTACAATGAACACAGCATTCGGGTGAATCAACCTTTTAATCTCACGCGTTCCTTGTTTCATTAATAACAAAATTCGAATCACCTTCATTCCACCACCCGCCGAGCCCGCACAGCCGCCGATAAAACTGGCCATCAACAATAAAAAGGTAATAGATATTGGCCAGGAGGGATAGTTAGCAGTACCAAAGCCCGTCGTTGTTGCGATAGAAACTGTTTGAAAAATACCATGCACCAATGCCTCATCCAACGTATTAAAAAAGTCTTCACGATACAGATAAGCAACGACAATTAAAGAAAACAGCAGTAAAAATATGAGGTAAGTCCTGACTTCCGGATCCCTAAAGTAATGAGCCAATCGTAATGAACGCCAAGCCACAAAATGAAGGGCAAAATTAATCCCCGCCAAAATCATAAAAATAGTTGCTACAATTTCAATTTGAGCACTTTGAAAGTGACCGATACTCATGTCATGTGTGGAAAAACCTCCGATTGCTACGGTAGAAAAACTATGACCTACAGCATCAAACATACTCATCCCGGCAAGCCAATACGCGACAGCACAAGCCACTGTGAGTCCTAAATAGATATACCACAGCGCCTTGGCTGTCTCGGCTATTCTTGGAGTAAGTTTGTCATCCTTCATAGGGCCTGGTGTCTCTGCCCGATACAACTGCATTCCCCCGACACCCAACATAGGCAATACGGCCACAGCCAAAACGATAATTCCCATACC
>CAYXVC010000034.1:2120-18997 GCA_964468225.1 uncultured Gammaproteobacteria bacterium | reverse complement strand
ATTCAACTCTGCACTTGAATTAATACCAATATTCAGAAGCACTGAATTTATACCCGCAACCCGATCTGCTTCAAACTCACTCGGCAACATACTCACAATAGCTAAACCATCTTCTGAAACTAACGCACTTCCTTTAATACCAGGATTTCTATACTTAAGATCTTTTAAGATACTTTCAATTTGACCTTCAAAACTCATGTTCTTACCTCACACAATTCAAAACTAAAAAAAGATGAGTTGATTCATATTGATTGCAAAAGCAAAAAAACCAACTAAAAATCACTCTGTCTCTTTTGAAATTAAAACAACCACTATTATAAACCAACCCACCTAATGAAAAGCACGACGAATATAAACGATCAAAGCTTCGATCTGCCCATCAGTCAACACGCTTTTCCAGGCTGGCATCGTCGTATTAGGCACACCATCTCGAATCATACGAAGCAAAACCAAATCCGAAACAGACTTAATATTTTCACTGGACAAATCACGCGGTCGCGACTCTAAAAAACTACCAATCCAGTTTACCCCTTCCCCATCGCCGCCATGACAAAAAGCACAATTTTCAAGAAAAAGGGCTTGCCCCTGGCTCTCTTTATCGGTCAGCCCTGAAATTTGAGGAGGGTGATCATGGAGAGAGAATGGACTCGCGCCTGATATGGCATCATTTGATGCTTCTTTGTGCGAATATTTACCACGGGGGTATGAAACTGAACGGGATTGCCACTTAAGTTCTTTTCTTTCTACATGCGCCCGATCATGACATGTCACGCATCCGGACATAAATAACCGTTTCCCTTTCACTTGCTCTTCCGTTAAATCTTCCCAAGGCGTATCGAGTGGAATTTCACCTTGAGCAAAAGGGAAAGCCACCGCATAACGCTCATGCCCTCCCCAACCATTTTCTTCTATATGGTAATAGGTATTTTTCTGTCTCTTTTCCATAAAAGCCACTGTAATAAATTTGGTAACAGCTATTATTTCCTGGTCATCCAGTAAATAACTAAAGCCATCCATTGCGGTTCCCATCTTACCATTTTTCACAACATCAAACATTGACCTTGCGCTCATTTCGTCAGACCGCATTATTGTAAAGTTTCGTGGCTCTGGTTTTAAATAAGTCGTCGCCAATGTCTTTGCATCACCGCTGTAGCCATGACAAAAATAACAACGTAAATTATAAATTTCCCGTCCTTGAGCTAACAGAGCTAATGCGTCATCACTTTTTTTTTAACTTGATCTTCGGGATAAATAAAGGTCTTGAAAACATACTCTGCCACATCCACCATTTGTTGCTCTGTTAATACACGAGCCCATGCTGGCATCACCGTTCCGTTCTTACCTTCAGCAATACCTTTATATAAAGCGGGGCGATTCAATATTTGACGTGATTCTATAGATAAAAAGTTCCGTGGAAGTGGCTGACTCGCTGACTTTCGACCCCCCTGCCCATCGCCATTCACACCATGACATGCCGCACAATTTTCCAGATAGAGCGCACGCCCGGCAACAACATCACCGATAAGGTTGTCAGCAAAAGAGAGCTGCATATCCACTGACTGCAATATCTCATGAGAAAGCTGCGACGCTTCTATTGCGTGCGGATGGGGTTTTTCAGACTGCGTGTTCATGAATTCATTGCGAATAAAATCAACCACCGCAATCACATCAGAAACAGACAATTCACCCAGATAAGAGACCATGGCACTCCCTTCTCGTCCCGCTATCACTGCTTGCAGCATTCGCTCACGAGTCAACTCAATGACTGCTGACGGAGATGTAAAGTCACGAGGCGATGGGTCCAGTGTGTTACGCGTCCATTTTGACCCCGCCCCTTTATCACCATGACATACAGAACAGTTATCTGCATAAACTTTCTGGCCACGCGCCAAATCTGATGCGTTTTTCGTCACCGCAGTTGCCATTGCTTTTTTTACAGCCGCCGCCTTATTCTCTTCTGCACACACGATAGCTGAAACAGAAAAAATACCTGCAACAAAAATCACCCTCAAAGTTTGCCTCATAAAGGTCCGATAAATCACTCTTGATAGTCCCTTGTAATTTAGTAAAACAAAATACTGTATTGTGGCGTAAAATCCTTATTTGCGCTACTCTAAAAAGGGTAAATCGTTTTTTCGTAACACATCAGCCAGAGGATCGCTTATTAACATGCATAAAAGGCTAATTCAGGAATGTTTTTTATTCACTGTTTTTGCCGGATTGTGGTATTCACCAGTGCACAGTGATGCAATCCTTGGCTCAAAACATGACTTTACAGGTTTAAATGCTCGCGCTGGTGTTGATGCGATGTCTGGGCTCGCTTTTTCTGATTACGGCTCCTCCTGTATTTATTGCCATTTACCCGAAGATAAAAAAGGTGAAGATACTTCTGAAGCAGGCGGAATTCCAGGCTGGAATAGACTCACTCCGGCAACAGGCAGTTATGAGTTATACGATAGTTTAATGATGGATAATAAAGTCCGCACACCCAGCCCGATCAGCCTGCTTTGTCTCTCTTGTCATGATGGCACGATGGCGGTTGACATGACCCTGTTCCAACCCAATGGCTGGAAAAGCAGCGAAGATGCCGCCCTGCATATGGCCATCAATGACTCGAATGATTTAACCAGTTGTGGCAAATGCCATAATGGCCAGGCAGCACACAATATCGCCGTTAAACAAATTGGCCCTGAGCTGGCAAACGACCACCCCATTTCATTAGAGTACGCAGGATTAAATCATAAAGATCCTGACTTTTGGCCAATAGAAAACCCCGATGGCTTCGATAATGGCGTAAAACTTTATGATGGTAAAGTGGAATGCGCCACTTGCCATAATGTACATAACCCGGACGTTGCCCTTTTACTACGCACCAACACAGATCGGCTTTGCGAAACTTGCCACATCAAATAATGATTCGTTCATACAAGCTCTATATATTCACCCTATTGGGCTGCATCACATTAGTGCTTGCTGCCTGCTCAACCACGCCCGAGCAACCAAAGGCATCTACAGAGATTGTCTTCCCCCCCCCTCCTGATCAACCCCGTTTTATTTATGAACGAACCCTGATTTACAGCAGCGATGTTGAACAGTTGAATTCACTGGATCGCTTCAAATCTTTCGCAACGGGCACTTCCCTCAAAGTAAAGGGACTGGTCAAACCTTACGGTGTTTCTGTACACCAAGGACGAGTTTTTGTAACGGACACCGTTCAACGTACAGTATTTGTATTTGATATTCCTGGTGGACGCTTTTTTACAATCGGAACCGAATCACCCGGCGAACTGATCAAACCGATAGGAATTGATACCTCTGAATCTGGAGAGGTTTTTGTTTGTGATATCAGCGCTCGTCATATCAGGGTGTATGATCGTGATGGTCGTTACCTACGCACCATTGGCAATAGCCAACTGTTGCAACGCCCGGTCAGTGTCGCTGTTGCAAACAACCTCACCTATGTCGTCGACAATGGTGGCATCACTTCTCAAAACCACCAGATTGTGATCTTTGAAACGATGACAGGAAAATACATCAAAACAATCAGTAAACGCGGCGCAGGCACAGGAGAGCTAAACTTGCCATTACAGGCGGCAACAGCGCCCGATGGCTCGATTTACGTCGTGGACAGCGGCAATTTTCGGGTTCAACAGTTTGACTCTAATGGAAATGTACTACAATCTTTTGGTTCTGTCGGTAAAATGCCGGGACAATTTGCTCGCCCTAAAGGCATCGCAACCGATGCGTCCGGCAATATTTACGTTGTTGATACCGCATTTGGTAATTTCCAGATATTTAATAATCAGGGTGAACTGCTCATGTTCATTGGCGAACGTAGCCAGGCAGGCTCTCCAGGGAAATATATGTTACCTGCAGATATTGATGTTGATGAAGATGGGCGTATTTACATTGTTGACCAATTTTTCAGAAAAGTAGACGTTTTCAGGCCAGCTACACTTAAGGCCCACCAAGGATACGCGACCCTACCGCCTTCTGACAAATAATACACCGTAGCTTTCATGCTTTATGGCGTTGATCGAATAGTAGCTTAGCTGCGTGATTGTCTGCTAACCAGCGCCCCAGTATTTCAGCGGGCAAGGCAGGGCAAATATAATTACCCTGTAACTCTTCGCAGCCAAATTCAGTTAATAATCTACAGACCTCATTGCTTTCCACGCCTTCAGCCACTACCGACAAACCCATATTATGTGCCAAATCAACGGTAGACTGTACTAATATCGCAGCATCGTCATCATCCTCCATTCCAAGAACAAATGATTTATCTATTTTCAGCTCGTTCACAGGGAGTTGTTTCAAATAGGCTAAAGACGAATAACCCGTACCAAAATCATCGACAGACAAACGGATCCCTAAATCACTGAAATAATCAAGCGTTTTAAGCGCACGTTCAGGTTCAAGCATGATAGCCGTTTCAGTAATTTCAAAACTGAGTAACTGCTGCTCTTTACACGCTTCATCAACAAGCTTCTCGACTGCCTGTGAAAATCCATCCTCCTGCAAACTAATCGCCGATATATTCACCGCAACGCTTAAATCAAAACCCTGTTTACGCCATTCCCGGCACTGCTTCAAGGCTTTTTTAATCACCCATAAAGTTATTTCGCCAATCAAACCTGTACGCTCAGCAAGCGGAATAAAGTGATCAGGCAAAATTAAACCATTTTTAGGGTGTATCCAACGCAACAAAACCTCTAGTTTGGAGACTTTTCCATTCTTTGTATTAATTTTAGGTTGATAATACAGTTGAAGTTGATCATTTCGAACGGCATGACGCAACTGTCCAAACAACGCCAAATTTTGAAGACTATGGGCATCTTCCGCAGAATCATAGACCGCATAATTGCTTTGGGCACGCTTAGCGCAGTACATTGCCACTTCTGCCCTTCGCAACAAATTGGCAGCATTTTCATCCCCATGCTCAGGATAAAGTGTAATCCCGATACTCACACCAACATGCAAAGCCAAACCTTCATCCTCGTCTACAACAAAAGGCAAATCAAGCACTTCATAAAGCTGTATTGCCATTTCAATAGCCGCTTCACGATCAACCCCATGCAATAAAATTGCAAATTCATCCCCACCCAAACGGGAAACTATGTCTGTTTCACTTAATGTTTTCTGTAACAACCCCGCAATCTTTTTCAGCAAGATATCGCCAATTTGATGGCCTAGCGTGTCATTAATCTCTTTAAATCGATCAAGATCCATTAACAACAAAGCAAATTTTGAACCATCACGACGCGCATTAGCAATTGATTTATAAAGATAGTCGCCAAACAGAACACGATTTGCCAACCCGGTTAAACCATCGTGCAGTGCCTGATATTCTAAAAGTGCAGTTTGATTCTTTCTCTCTGTAATATCACACAATGTTGCAACAAAATGGAGACTATGATCCAGAACAATTTCATTAAGGAAAATTTCTACAGGAAAATCAGATGCGTCTTTACGTCGCCCAACAAGCTCACGCTCCACACCAACCATAGGTGCTTTTCTATTCATAAGGTATTTTGAAATATCGTGATTATTAGCTTGATCATAAAGCCCGGGGATTAACACGTTAATTGATTTCCCAATCAATTCATTTGATTGATAGTCAAACATTTTGTGTACCACCAAGTTTAAAGATACAATAACACCTCGCTCATTTATCACCACAATTGAATCGGCCACACTATCCATAATACAGCGAATGCGATCTTCTTTTCGGATCAATTCATGTTGCATTCGATTAAATTCAGTGGCCACATCGCCCAGCTCATCCACTCCTACCACAGGCAAACTGACAGTGCGTTCACCTTTTCCAACCTGCATCAATGCATTTCTAAGTTGCACCACAGGACGAATAACACTGTATTGAAGCGCCAACCACAAACAGCCCCCTAGAAGCAATATCATTGCAATCAACAACAAACACAAACGCAAACGCATATTTTTGATCATAACTTCAGAATCACTAGCCATGGCTAACACCAAAACACCCTGCAATAAAACACCCGACTCTCCATGACATGCAATACACTCGGGGCCACCAGAAATGGGGGACCAAATCACTCTTTGATTCAATGCATTCGAATTAACTACCGTCTCACCCATCAACACCCGATCCAATACCGCTTTGTTGAACACAGGTTCTCGGGATTTAACAGCAACTCGACCAAACCGCGCGCCACCCAGATGAGCATTAACATTTTTAACTGTTTCAAGATCAGTAAACCCCTGACGACCGTCAGGACGTAAAATATTAATATCGATAATACGATCATCATTGCGCATCAGGTCAAGCCACTCATTTACATAAACCGCATCACCATGCAACATGAGCGTACGTAAACTTGCCAGCAATGTTGTAGTTTGTGTTCTAAGCTGCTTTTCTTCTTGGGAATGGATGATATTTTTCAGTTGAGAGTCAATCCAGAGGCCGCCCAGCAGCATAGGAAATGCCAATACGATAGCGACAATAAATACAAGGCGAATGCCAAGGCTATTCATTTAAGCTGCCTTGCATTCATGTTGATGATGAAATTGAGAAATATTAATTTTATACCACACGTCAATATGCATTGATTTTACCAAACCATATCCATTTTATTCTGGCCTCAATCCGTCCTAGCTAACACTTAAATCAACTATCAACACTAACACCAAAGTCCTCCAGAATTTCATGACCGACATCACAATATAGCAAGATATATGCCATCTCACTTTTTACCTGAATCACTCTCAGGCAAAGTTAAGTGCGTAACACCACCAAAGCTTCCCACCCAGAAACTTCCATCCACTGCACCACTCATTGAAAAAACATTATCCGCATACAAACCATCTGCTGTTGTCAGCACAGAAAAGCTTTCTGATTTTTTATCGAATTGCGCCAAACCTTTGCTGGTTCCTATCCATAACTGCTCTTTTTGATCAATATGAAGCATGAACACATGATTGGCGGGCAAACCATCTTTAGTCGTGTAGTTTTTCCAACTCTCCCCATCAAAACGTGCCAAGCCTCCACCCCAAGTACCACACCAGACAATACCATCAGAATCAACAGCCAGTGAAATAATGTAATTTGGATTATAAGCGACTGTTACATCACTCAAGCCTTGCTCGACCTTTTGCTGTGCATGGTGTGTTGATGCTTTTCCCGGATCATTCGTGAACTGAATTGAATCTTTCACAATATCGTATGAAGCACCCAACCCATCCTTATGCTTCCAGTTTTGCCACTCGCCATTTTGGTAACGAGCCAAACCATCTTCCGTCGCAAACCAGATTTCGCCATTCTTTCCTTCCTGAATGCCGTACACCCACAGATTAGGTAAACCACCTTGGGTATTTTCTACTGTATAGGTTTCCCAGCTTTCTGAATCATCCAACTGACCTTTTTTAATTCGATTAGCACCTGACCAGGTCGCAATCCATATATCTCCATTGGAGACTTGTTTAACATCATAAACAAACTGATCACCCAGGCCCTGGGGCACACTATAATTTTTCCATTTATCTGACACAGGATTATAGACAGACAAACCACCACCATACGTTCCAACAAACAGACGTTGGTCTATTTTATTCAGATAAAAGATACCATTGGACAAAATTCCATCGACTTTATTATCAAAAATCTTGTGGCTATCGTTGACACTGTTATAACGAATAACGCCACCTGATGTTCCAATCCAGATAACATCACCATCAACCAGGATAGACTTAACATTACTGTTACCCACTTCAAATTGAGTAAAATAAGGTTTTTTTGGAGAACCCAACACTGACCTACCCTTTGAAGCCGCATTGTGAGGATCATCCACTGATGCTTTTTCTGCCACAGAGGGCTCTGCTTTACCTTTGCCAATAAAGTAAGCGCCCATCATTAATAAAAACGTCACAAAAATAACGAGTACAAAAATTTTAGTTTCATGTTTGCTATTCATTGACCTTCATCCATTTTCTTTCCAATGCGTACCACACCACCCTTGGTACCTGCCCAAACTTCACCGCTCAGTGTTGCAATGACACTATAAACACTATTGCCTAACAATCCATTATGTCGATTAAAGGTTTGCCATGTTTTTCCATCAAAACTCGACAAACCTTTATTGGTACCAAACCAGAACACCCCATTTTCATCCTGAGTCATGCTATAGACAATATTACCTGCCAAACCATCATTTTCGGTAAAATTTTTCCAGACCTTTCCATCATAATGAGCAACACCACCCCCCCAAGTGCCAGCCCAAACACTCTCATCAGCAGCCACCATGACGCAAAATACATAACTGGGATTATATGTGGCACGACCTTCTGATAATATATTCAAGTCATGGCGTGAACGTGTTCCAAGACCCGTGTTAATACTGATCGGCATGTTTGATTCATTTGATGCACCCACACCATCCGCATGTGTAAACGAAGACCACTGCTCTCCATCCAGCATGGAAACGCCGCCCTCAGTCGCAAACCAGACACGCTGCTTTTGATCAATTGCAATTCCATAAACCCACTCATTAACCAACTCTTTAACGTAAGTCTCCAATTTTCCGGTCGATGCTTTCAGGAGATTGGCGCCCGCCCATGTGCCAATCCATAAATCACCATTGGCCGCCTCATCAAAAGCATAAATCCAGTAATCCGCCAAACCATGCATAGGAAAATAGGTTTTCCAGTCACCATCGTGGTAACGTGACATACCGCCGCCATTGGTACCAAACCATTTATACCCCTGACTGTCGATATCAATCGCAAAAACATACTCATTTGCAAGCCCATCATCACGCGTCAATGTTTTTATAACAGACTGATTCTCTAAATCAATCTCCAGCACGCCCACGGATGAACCCACCCACAAATGATTGTTTGATGGTTCAATGGCTAAAGCACGCACATAAACATTTTCACCCACTCCGAAGGCATCCAGCACCACATGACTGTTTTCTGTTTTTACAGTTGCAATCGCTGGTTTTGTAGAAGGCTTTTCCTGTTTAACTGTTGATGTTGAAATCTGGGATACTTTGGCTTCGTCGTCATTATTAGAAGAACTACAACCTGCAAGCATCAATACAAACAGGCTTGAAAATATTATTCGTAGTGGCATTAACGTAAAGTTCTCATGTAAGCAATGACATCCAGAAGTTCTTTATCCGAGAGGCGTCCCTGGTAGGCTGGCATCATTCCTTTCCCTCTTTGCAGTAACTTCAACAACTCAACATCTGATTTAAACAGACCTTCTCCACGAGAAAAATCAGCCACTCCAGAGATATTACTCACACCGCGTGTACCATGGCAATTAGAGCAGTTCTGTTGGTATATCTTGTCACCTTTTATCGAATCTGCTGCATACACATCACGACTGACAGCTGAAACAGATAAAAGAGAAAATATGACCGCCAGGGAAAAAATTATATTCATCTGTTAACCCTCAAATTAAATTGAAATAGTACCATTGCCAAAAGCATGCTCCAGCTTCTTGATAATGGCTGCATTATCCCACTCTTGTTCACCATACACCACTTGCATGATTTTACCTTGCGGTGATATCAAATAGGTAACAGGGTAAGAAATTGCACCGAGTACTTCACTTGAAATTTCCATTTTCTTATCGATAAAGGTGTTAGTTTTAAGTCCGACATCAATCAAATATTCCCTTACCACATGTTCATCACTATCTACAGAGAGCAATATTACTGCAAATCGTTTTGCATCTAGGGTTTCTCCAAGTCGCTCCAAAGAGGGTAACTCGCGCCGGCATGGAGGACACCAGGTCGCCCAGATATTCAGTACAACCACCTTTCCTGTGTATTTAGAAAAAGGAGTAGCATGACCTTTCAAATTCACCAGATCAATTACAGGAAAATAATCCCCCGCCTTTACTTTCTCTGGTAAAACCCCTTCCTTTTGCGTACAACCGGTTACATTCAGAGCAACAAGAAGCAATACATACCGGGCAATACGCATCACCAACCTGAATCAGGGAATAACCTGATCAATTATGACCTCAATACCACGAGCACCCACAACCACCGAATCACTATTGCCTTCCAGATCGCCAGAAACAGGTATCGCATCGCCACTCTGTGAGATACGCGCAATAATCTGTACTTGCTGGTGATTAGAAAGGCGTGCTGGTGGCATTAGAGACATTGTATCGTCCAGTCGAAAATCAATAGGTAAAGACAGATCGGTTAATGGCTTTCTAAAAACAGCAACAGGCATACGCGAACCATCGGCAGGTTTTGCAAAAACAAACAGCACTGCATTTTCTGAGGCAGATTTTTCCAACTCGGGAGAAAGCATCACAGAACCTTCAATAAACGCGCTTTCCACGGGTGCTGGTGCTTTTGTTTCACCCAATTGAACCTGACCACCACTCTCTACAATATATTTTTCTGCCTGAGCAATACTGCCAGCAATAGAGTTTGCACCTTGCGAACCTGGAGCCATCAAACTTTCAAGTTTGCGCCAATATTGTACCGCACTCTGAAAATTGCCCTGATCAAACTCGCCTGTTCCCATTAACCACAAACCTTTTTGATGGTCAGGATTAATTTCCAAAGCACGCTGCACCAAGCTCGTCGGCGAGCCTTCAAGGCTCTCATTATTGGCCATCGCCAATGCATCTGCATAATCCACTAATAAATTAGGGTCTGTCGGTGAAAGTTTAGTCGCTTGTGCAAACGCAAATGAAGCTTGGTCATAGCGCTTCAATGCACTATAAGAACGAGCCAACATAATCCAGCCATCCAGATCATCCGGATTCGTTTTTAGCTTTTCAGCAAGTCCGGCCACCATTGTTTCAATTTGATCCGCAGTAACACTATGGTCTCCTTCCGCTGATTCACCTGCTACTTGCTGAGACTGTGGCTTCATTCCATCGGGGCTACCTAAAAATTGATACATATAAATAGCCAGAACAGGAACGGCAACCGTTAAAATAATGGCTGTTTTTTTCGAGGGTTGACTATTTTCAGTGGCAACAACGCCACCACCTTGCTCAACATCATCCAGCAAACGGCTTTCCAGTTCGTGACGAGCTTTCTGCTTTTCTGCCTCCGTCAATGTACCTTGCTCTAAATCAACCTCCAGCTCATTCATCTGGTCTTTATAGATAGAAATATTCAGCTCTCGCCTTTCCAAACCAGCTTTATCAGAGCTCGAACGAACCAAAGGAAGCACCGTAAACAGTAATGCGACAACAATTAAAAGTGCCACAATAAAACCAAACAACCACATCATTTTTTATCTTCCTCTTCATTCAACAACGCCTGCGCCCGCTGCTGATCCTGCTCGGACAACGAGGTCGTGACTGCAACCTGCTTCCGTCGATTACGCAAACTGTAAAATAACAACACAACACCCAAAATCAACAACAGTGCCGGCCCAAACCACAAAAGAAATGTTGTTATATTCAGAGGTGGGCTGTAACGTACAAAGTTTCCATAGCGATCAACCAGATAGTCAACAATTTGGTCATCACTCCAGCCTTCTTTCATTTTGTTACGCACTTCACTACGCATATCAACCGCTAAATCAGCATCGGAATCAGCAATCGTTTGATTTTGACAAACCAGACAACGTAACTCTTCAGATAACTCCATAACACGCTCTTCCAGGACAGGGTCATCCGCCATAGGAGTCGCTTCTTTTGCAGAAGCGGCGGCAGACAGAAGAAAAATAGCAGAAAACAGCACAAACATACGCCACATTGTCATAAAGAGAGCTCCTGTACCATAGGTTTAATTATTTTCTCAATATCATCTGGCACCACTGGCCCAATAAATTTATGACGAATAATGCCTTCTTTATCGATGAGGTATGTTTCGGGTACACCATACACTCCATAATCAAAACCCACTTTTCCTTCAGGGTCCTGACCAGTCAATACATAAGGGTTACCGAACTTGCGCAACCAACGAATACCATCTTGCGGAGCATCTTTATAATTTAAACCATAAATCGGCACAATATTTTGCCGCTCCAACTCCACCAGAACCGGATGCTCCTGCCGACACGCCACACACCAGGATGCCCACACATTTAATAGCCATACCTGGCCAAGCATCTCTTCTTTAGTAAAGCGACTTTCAGGATTATGCAGTTGTGGCATATCAAAATCAGGTGCCGCCTTATCCACAAGTGGAGAAGGAACTTCACGTGGGTTCAAGCTCAAGCCCTTAAATAGAAATACTACAACTCCCAGAAACAAAGCCAATGGAAGCAAATAGCGAACCGAAGATTTCATTAACTTTTCACCCCTTCAGTCATGGCAACTTCTGCTACAACCATCTTTTTTTTGTTTCGGCGTTTAGCCAATCGGTACCTACGATCACTCACTGCCAAAAAGCCGCCAATCCCCATCAACAAACAGCCCATCCATATCCAGCCAATAAAAGGTTTGTAATAGACTCGAACAGCCCAAGCCGTTCCGCCCAATGAATCACCCAAAGAGACATAAAGATCTCTAAAGGCTCCTGAATCAATAGCAGCTTCAGTCATCGGCATGGTTTGAACATTGTAAATGCGTTTCTCAGGATGCAACATGGTCAATATTTGGCCATTTTCACTGACCTGAATTAAGCCACGACTTGCACGGTAATTAGGGCCTTCAATGCTCTCAACACCCTCAAACTTGAACTCATAACCACCCATTGTGAGCGTATCGCCCACATCCATGCGTACATCCTGTTCAATTTCATAACCATTAACTAAAGTGATGCCAATAACAATGATTGCCACACCAATATGTGCCAAAACCATTCCCAGGTAAGAAGCGGTTAAAGTACGAAACCCAGCAACAAAGCTACGATTCCCGGAACGTCCGCCAATACGTTTCCATAAACCATAAAACGTTGCTGTTATCACCCAAATTGCAGCCAACAGCCCCAAGCAAACCATTATTGAAAACTGCCCCATCATAAAAGGGATCACAACAGAAAGTAGTAGACTGAGGATAAACACCCAGCGTAAACGAATCATCAATTCCACCAGATTATCTTGCTTCCAACGCACTAATGAACCAAAACCACACAGAAAAATCAGCGGCAACATCAAAGGTACAAATACCGCATCAAAATAAGGAGGGCCAACTGATATTTTCCCCAAATTCAGTGCATCCAAAAGCAGTGGATAAAGTGTTCCTAATAACACCATCCCTGCCACAACAACCAATAAAACATTATTAGTCAATAACATAGTTTCACGTGACGACCAATGAAAAGCCCCACCCAAACCTACTTTAGGAGCACGCCAGGCATAAAGTGCCAATGAAATCCCAATCACCGTGACAAGAAACACCAGTATAAAAATACCGCGCTCAGGATCAGTTGCAAACGCATGCACTGATGTCAGAACACCCGAACGTACCAGAAATGTTCCTAACAAACTCAGAGAAAAAGTAAGAATCGCCAGCAATACCGTCCAGTTTCTAAAACAACCGCGCTTTTCAGTCACAGCCAATGAATGAATCAATGCGGTTCCAACCAGCCAAGGCATAAATGAAGCATTTTCGACAGGATCCCAAAACCACCAGCCACCCCAGCCCAGTTCGTAATAAGCCCACCAACTGCCTAAACCAATGCCAAATGTCATAAAAACCCACGCAATGGTTGTCCAGGGACGAGACCAACGCGCCCAGGCTGCATCCAGTTTTCCACCAAGAAGCGAGGCAATCGCAAAAGCAAACGCAACTGAAAACCCCACATACCCCATATACAACATAGGAGGGTGAAAAACCAAACCAGGATCTTGCAGCAATGGATTCAGATCACGACCATCCAGTGCAGCAGGCAACAAGCGCTCAAATGGATTGGATGTCAGTAATAAAAACAGCAAGAAACCAACACTCAGCAGCCCCATCACGCCCAACACACGTGCAACCATTTCATCAGGCAAGCTACGACTGAACAAACTTACCGCCAACGCCCAAGCAGCCAGCAGAAAAGCCCAGAGCAACAATGATCCTTCGTGCCCACCCCAGACCGCAGCAATACGATACATCAAAGGCAGCTGCGAATTAGAGTGCATTGCCGTATATAAAACAGAAAAATCATTGGCGATAAAAGCATAGGTCAAACAAGCAAATGCAATGCTAACCATCAAGAACTGGCCCAACACAGCGGGCCGACCCAGATTCATCCAGACTCGGCGACCTGTCGCTGCCCCGATAAGCGGTAGCGTACCCTGAATCAACGCAATACAAAGCGCCAGTATTAATGCAAAATGTCCAATTTCAGGAATCATGGGGCAGCACTCTCCATTTTCTTTTTACCTTCTTCTAATGCATCTGCAACTTCAGGCGGCATATAGGTTTCATCATGTTTTGCGAGGACTTCATCGGCATAAAACATGCCGCCCTCACCTAACTTTCCTTGTGCGATCACACCCTGCCCCTCTTCAAACAGATCGGGCAAAATACCGGTGTAACTGATCATGACGCTATTGGCGTTATCCGTCACACTGAAATGCACCGTCAAACCTTCACCTGTCTGCTGCACACTACCCACCTCAACAATACCACCCATACGAAAAACATGATCCACAGGAGCCTGCCCATCAATCACCTCTGTCGGTGAAAAAAAGTAGGAAAGATTTGAATCAAGCGCCTTAAATACTAATGTTGCAGCGACGGCTAAAGCCACCAGCCCCGCTAAAACAAAAATTAAGCGCTTATGTCTATTTTTCATTTTTTCACCTCAGCCTCTAAACGAACCATACGACCTAATCGCTGAAAAATAGTTCGCTGACGATGACGTACAACCATCACCTCAATCAAAACACACAATGCAAATGCACCAAAGGATCCCCACACATAAAGGGCGTAACCGCCCATAGCAAAAAACTCAGCCATGTTGTTTATCTCCCAGCAACTCTTTCACCCAGGTTGTATTTCGCTCACGCTCCAGCACGATGCAACGCGCCCGTGCATAAACGACTGCAAACGTGTATGCCCAACATGCAAATGTCAT
Source organism: uncultured Gammaproteobacteria bacterium (assembly GCA_964468225.1). Lineage (GTDB taxonomy): Bacteria > Pseudomonadota > Gammaproteobacteria > JAADGQ01 > JAADGQ01 > S141-38. Next base: position 4,022 of record CAYXVC010000034.1, on the reverse strand, counting down.
CACCATTAATGTCCAGAGCATGATTGAAGCCATTGTCGGCGCAGCATCAAAACTGATAGATGCCCCTTGATGCAGCGTATTCCACCACTTCACGGAGTAATAAATAATCGGAATATTTACTACGCCAACCAACACCAGCAAAGCACCCGCTCTATCCGCACGACGTGAATCACTGATTGATGATTGCAGTGCCATAAAGCCCACATAAAGGAACAGCAGAATCAACTCGGAAGTCAAACGTGCGTCCCATACCCACCAGGCGCCCCACATGGGTTTCCCCCAAAGAGCACCAGTCCACAAGGCGATAAAAGTGAACATGGCACCCGTTGGAGCCAAGGCAGTGACCATCATAAACGACACCCGAGTATTCATCACCAAACCAACAGCTGCCCAACACGCCATCACCACATAGATAAACATGGACATCCATGCCGCTGGCACATGAATATAAATAATGCGATAACCTTCGCCTTGCCGAAAATCGGTGGGCGCGACAAAAAAGCTAAGGTAAAGTCCTGTCACACCCAACACAAGCGCAATCACCGTTGCCCAAGGAACAATACGCCCCGCCAGAACGTAGAAATTGGAAGGAGCAGAATATTTAAACCAGTTTATTGAACCTGAAGCCATACCTTGAATCCAAAAAAACAAAAATACTAAGAGTACTTAAAAACCAAAAAGTGCAATATCTATTCCATAGAAATTCGCAAAGCAGCCGCAGCAGCCAAAGGGGCAAAACATAACGCCATAATAAAAATGGCCGATAATAAATAGATATGCCCTTCTGCACCCAAACCGGACACACTCGCCTCAACCGCACCTGCACCGAAGATTAACACAGGAATATAGAGAGGCAACACCAACAATGAAACAAGCACCCCACCGCCACGCACACCCAGCGTCAACGCCGCACCAATCGCACCAATTAAACTCAAGACGGGGGTACCTAACAGCAATGTCAACAAAAGTACCGTAACCCCTTCTCCGGAAAGGTCATATTGAACGCCCAATAAGGGTGCAATTAACACCAGAGGCAAACCCGTAACCAACCAATGCGCAACTACCTTGCCCAGCACAAGCAGAAACAACGGTTGCGGAGTCAGCATCATTTGCTCCAGAGAGCCATCGGCATAATCATTTGCAAACAGCCGTTCCAGCGCCAGCATGGATGCCAATAACGCGGCAACCCACACAATTCCTGGCGCAATCAAACGTAGAATATCTGCATCAGGGCCAACGCCCAAAGGAAACAGACTCACAACAATGATAAAAAAGAAAAGTGTGGTAAAAATATCTGAACGACGGCGCAGTGCCAACAACAAGTCACGTCGAATAATACACTGAAGCGCTGCAAACATCCGTTATGCTCCCAACTGAAGTTGGCGAGCTTGCCCTGAAGTGAGATTGACATCTTGATGCGTTGTCAAAACCACCAAACCACCGCCACCCAAGTGCGTACTAATCACTCCTTGCAGGTGATCAACAGCCGCCTTATCCAAAGCAGTGAAAGGTTCGTCCAAAATCCATAATTGAGATTTGCTAAGCAGTAATCGTGCAAGTGCTACGCGCTTCTTTTGCCCTTGGGAAAGCATTCCGGTCGGCAGATCTTCATAACCGGCCAAACCCATCTCTTTCAGTGCAGCCCACTCTTGATTTTTGTTAGACGGAACGCCATCCATCGTGGACAACACATGCAGATTTTCAACACCAGTCAAATCATCTTTGATGCCATTATTATGACCAAAATAGACAATATCCTTACGATATTCATCCCCCAGATGACGAATATTTTTTTCGCCCCAAAGAACTTCACCTTGCTCTGGTACAAGCAAACCACAAAGAGTACGCAACAATGTTGTTTTACCGCTGCCATTATGTCCATGAACATGCAATAACTCACCT
>CAYXVC010000034.1:0-2020 GCA_964468225.1 uncultured Gammaproteobacteria bacterium | reverse complement strand
CTCTGTATCTTTACTCGCCGTGAGTAAAACCAAACCCGCCAATGCAGTATTGGAGGCATTTAATGCGGGGCAACGCTGCTTTGGCGAAAGCTATTTACAAGATGCTCTCCCAAAGATTGAAGCACTTAAAGAGTATGATATCGAATGGCATTTTACTGGCCCGATTCAATCCAACAAAACTCTAGCCATTGCAGCTCATTTTTCATGGGTACACAGCGTTGATCGCCTTAAAATTGCACAGCGCCTTAATGAACAACGTCCAGTCGAATTAAAGCCACTCAACATCTGTTTGCAGGTTAATATGGATCATGAAAAGAATAAATCCGGCATACACCCTGAAGAATTATTTCCAATAGCCGAAGCACTGTCACTGATGCCGAACATACGATTGCGTGGCCTAATGTCCATTCCGAAGGCCACAAAAAATAGAGAGAATCAACGCAAACCATTTCACCAACTACAAAAATTACAACAAGCACTTATTGAAAATGGATATTTACTCGATACGCTCTCCATGGGCATGTCGAATGATCTTGAGGCCGCAGTTGCAGAAGGCGCAACAATGGTTCGCATTGGCACTGCAATATTTGGCAGTAGAGATTAAAATCAAAAAATTAATGGCGCTCACAACAACAAGCTTGTATCTTTAAAATCATGAAAAATATAAAAATTACATTTATTGGCGGCGGAAACATGGCTTGCAGCCTGATTGGTGGCTTATTAAGTGACGGTTACCCTGCAAAAAAAATCTGTGTTTCAGACCCTAACAATGAGCGCATTGCTGCACTTCATGTTAATTTCCCGAGAATCAATACCACAAATTCAAATGAAACAGCCGCCGAACATGCAGATATCGTTGTATTTGCTGTAAAACCACAAATACTAAAAGCTGCTGCCCAAGGGTTATCTAAAACACTAAGCTCATCAAAGGCGCTCGTTTTATCCATTGCTGCAGGCATCAAAGAGTCAGACATCAACAAATGGCTCGGGAATCATCACCCCATCGTCAGAACCATGCCCAACACACCCGCTTTTGTTCAAAGTGGCGCGACAGCACTCTATGCCAACAGCCATACATCCACGGAACAACGCAATCAGGCAGAATCAATTATGCGCGCCGTTGGCTTAACTCTATGGGTGGAAAATGAGGATCAAATGGATGCTGTCACAGCTGTTTCAGGCAGCGGCCCTGCTTATTTTTTCCTCGTTATGGAAGCGATGGAAAAAGCGGGGATTAATCTTGGACTCACACAGGAAACCGCTCGGTTATTAACACTTCAAACAGCATTCGGCGCAGCAAAAATGGCACTGGAAAGTGACGAAAGCTGTGAAACATTACGCACACGCGTCACCTCACCCGGAGGTACAACAGAGCAAGCGATTAACACATTAATTGACGGAGAGATTTTGGCCTTGTTTGATAAAGCGCTTAAAGCAGCCCACACACGATCTATTGAGCTTGCCAAAATACTAGGAGATTAAATTCGATGGAATATTTTTCAAATTCAGGTATTTTTTTAATTCACACCCTCTTTGGCCTTTATATTTTAGTCATTATGCTGCGTTTTTTACTTCAATGTACGCATGCTGACTTCTACAATCCATTTTCACAGTTTTTAGTCAAAGTAACCAATCCTCCACTTCTTCCTTTGAGACGTGTCATTCCCGGTTTTTTAGGGGTTGATATGGCTGCTTTAGTGTTAGCTTATTTGCTCACAATGGCCGAAATAGCACTGGTAAGCACATTAGGGTTCGGTGGAATTCCAAACATCATCGGTCTGCTCATCATAGCCTTTGCAGACTTGCTGTCACTGACAATCAACATTTTTCTGTTTGCTATCTTAATACAGGTGGTTCTCAGCTGGGTCGGCCCACAAACAAACAACCCTATGACAAGCCTGCTTTACAGTTTAACAGAACCTATTATGGGACGAGCACGTCGTATCATTCCACCCATATCAGGTCTGGATCTTTCTCCAATTGTAGCTATTATTTTTCTACAGCTACTAAAAATGCTTCT
>CAYXVC010000033.1:6977-19300 GCA_964468225.1 uncultured Gammaproteobacteria bacterium | reverse complement strand
AAAAACCTTTTTAAAGGCAAAGTCTGTTTTAACGTCGAGGAATTTCATCTGGGTGCCCGTCTGCGTTTCATTGGTATCCTGACAGTTTAACACATGGCTCGAGAGGGCGATGACCATAAAAGGTTGGCAGTGAGCTTGCGAATTCCAACAGTGGCAAGGAGTTACACTTAACTTAGTGGCATTTTAGTTCCTTACCCTTCAATCATATCCAGTGCTTCATTCACATCAACAGCAACGAGGCGTGAGACACCGGGCTCATGCATCGTAACACCCATTAAGTGCTCTGCAATTTCCATAGTGATTTTATTGTGCGAGATAAATATAAACTGAACCTGCTCTGACATCTCTTTTACAACTTTGCAAAAGCGTCCGACATTTGCATCATCCAGTGGCGCATCGACTTCGTCCAACATGCAAAATGGAGAGGGGTTAATTTCAAATATTGCAAAAACCAATGCCACTGCAGTCAGCGCCTTTTCGCCCCCGGAAAGCAGGTGAATTGTGCTATTTCGTTTGCCGGGTGGACGCGCCATAATAGTCACGCCCGTATCCAGCAGATCGTCACCCGTGAGCTCAAGATAGGCTTCTCCCCCACCAAACAGTCGAGGAAAAAATGCTTTCAAACCATGGTCGACCTTATCATACGTCTCTTTGAAACGAGCGCGTGTTTCACGGTCGATTTTACGGATGGCACTTTCAAGCGTCTCCAGTGCCGTATTCAGATCATTTTTCTGGTCAACAAGATATTGCCAACGCTCGGTCTGTTCTTTGCATTCATCAATGGCGGCAAGATTGACCACACCTAATTTATTAATACGCACAACCACTTGCTCTATTTCTATTTTCCAGTCTGCTTCCTGCGCATTTTCCGGCATGGTTTCGTTGAGCATTTCCAGGTCAAAACGGCTCTCTTCCAACTGTTCAATCAGTGTCTGGCAACGCACATTCAAAGCTTGCCAATCCATACGTGATTTTTCAAGATTCTCTCGTATTTTTTGAATTTTTTGCTCTACAATCTGCCGATTCCCCTCTGTTTCACGCACATCATGTTCCAATTTTTCTTTTAATGTTCGGGCAGTTTGCAAACGAACTTCAACATCAAGCTGTTTTTTGAGCGATTCTTCAAGTTGCTCTTTTAATGCCAAACTTGGCGCTTCACCCTGATTTAAAGCTTTCCTCAGTTCTTCACAACGCTGCTCTAATTGAGCCAAATGAGCCTGCATTCGATCCAGATGACTCTGCGTTGATTGTTGTTGTGTATTGATCGACTGTATCTGTAACGCTATTTCATGCACGGCATCTTTATGTGTATGTGCTTGATGGCGATGCTGTTCCAGATTTTGTTTGAGTGTGTCGCGCTTCGATTCCAGTTCCGTGCGTTTTTCAGTATGGTGCTCTGTCAGTGCAAGGGCCTCATTTAAACGATTTGTCACCAAACCAACCTCTTCCGTCTCTTTAGTCAGTTGCTCCTGAAGCTCTTCCTGCTCTTGGACAGCCCGAACCTGTTGCTCTTTCATTTGGGAAAATCGCGCCTGTTTTGCGCTCAACTGTGCACCTGATTCTCCTTGGCGCTGTTGAACATTTTGCAAGACGACTTGCGTATTTTCCCGCTCGCTTTCATGCTTTTCAAGAAGACTATTGCCATGATCTAAACGGCTTTGATACTCTTTCACCAGCACTTCAATCTCAGATATTTTTTGGTAGAACGTTTTAAGTTCTTGCTCTCTGACAAGTACACCGCTCTTTTCGTCATTTTCTTTTGAGATTCGCAGCCAATCAACACCCAGCCAGATACCCGATTGCGTAATGATGGACTCCCCTGCCTTCAGTTCGGAACGCAAACTGAGTGCATCTTCCAGTGAATCCACCGCATAAATTCCCGAAAGCAATCCATCTAATGACCAATTGGCCTGTACTTTCTTTGATAGCGGTTTTAACAACGTAACGACCGGCTCTTTTTGCAAAGCACCTGTTTTTGCTTCAAATAACCCAAGCACTCCTTTTTTCAGTTGATCTAAATAAGGAGTTAATACCTCAAGCTCATCCACACAAACAGCTTCCAGATGTATACCAAGAACGGTTTCCAATGCGCGTTCCCAGCCACTTTCAATCTCAACGCCTTCAGCGAGGCGAGTCGCGTTTTGTAAGCCTTTTCGCTCTAACCAATGGCTCGTTGAGCCTTCGCCCCTGTTTTTATTTTTTCCCAGTGCGGCTTGTTGTAGCGCTTCCAACGAGGCGATACGCCCTTGCGCACTTTGCAATGCCCTGCGTTCATCATCGAGTTGCAGGTTAAATTGTTGATTATATTCACGCTGTACTGCAATTTGATCACGATGTGATTGTAATCGCGCTTTGTGCTCTTCAATTTCCTTATCAAGCAATAACTTTTTTTGTTGCAGTTGCTTAATATCGTGTTCCAGACTGTCAGGCACCAGATTCAACAGAACCTCTTCCACTCGTTTTTTTCGACGTTCCGTCTGTATGATTTGCTGCTCAAGCCGTTGCAGATGGGTTCTTTCTACTTCACCGCGTCGAACATCATCAGCAACATGACGATGATATTCATCCCAGGATTTCTGCCAGCTTTGCATCATCTCTTCAATCTCGGTCAGCTGTGCTGCGGACTCCTGCTCTGCAGCTTGAGCGACAACGAGCCTGGGCTGAGCAATTTTTAGTTGTTGCGTAAGCTGTTCCTTTTGTTTAAGGTCATTTTTTTTGTGTTCCAACGCTTCCTGCAATGTATGTTCGGCTGTCACTAAATCAGACTTTTGTTGCTGCAACCTTTCATTGGTATGTTGAACGGCTTGCTCTAAACGCGCAATTTCAGCGCCCACCCCATAAAAATCACCTTGAACCTGATCAAATGCACTGGATGCTTCAGTATGCTCATTACGTATTTTTTCAATATTAGCTTCCGTATGACGTAACTGAGCAATGGTGGCTTCCAATTCAAGCTCTTTCGTTTTAACTTGAGTATCAATATCAGTGCGTTTTTGCTGTTGATTGATAAGTTTCAGTGCAATCACTTGGGCTTTCAGTAAGCGCTCTTGTTCTTTCAGTGACTTGTAGCGTTCTGCGGTGTGAGATTGCTGTTTTAAAACCTGAATTCGTTTATCAAGTTCATCGACCAAATCATTAATACGTAATATATTTTCTCGTGTATTCTTAATGCGACTTTCAGTTTCTCTGCGCCGCTCTTTATATTTTGAAATACCCGCAGCTTCTTCAATAAAGGTACGAAGATCTTCAGGCTTTGCCTCCACAAAGCGTGAGATCATGCCTTGCTCTATGATGGAGTAACTGCGAGGCCCCAAACCTGTACCGAGGAAAATATCGGTAATATCACGCCGCCGACAACGCGTGCCATTGAGTATGTAATTAGATTTACCATCACGATTGACCTGCCGTTTGACAGAAATTTCACTATAGTTTGCATATTGACCGCCAATCACGCCTTGCCGATTATCAAAAGTCAGTTCGATGGACGCTTGACCTATAGGCTTACGCCCTGTTGAGCCATTAAAAATAACATCGGCCATAGACTCACCGCGTAACTGTTTGGCAGAACTCTCCCCCATCACCCAGCGTACGGCATCAATAATATTCGATTTGCCACAACCATTAGGCCCAACAACACATACCAAATTACTGGGAAATGGTACGGTCACTGGATCAACAAAAGATTTGAAACCGGCAAGTTTTATTTTTTTCAGGCGCATAGAGTCTGAAGAATACCGCTTGGCACCGCTTCTTTCAAGTCAGGGAAAACACTGACTATAAGCTTTAACAAACAACTTCATAACTTTGTTTTAATTATATTTTTTCATATATTTATTGATGTCTGGATAGAATCATGCTGTTACAAACAGTTTGCAACATCCATTCACTACGTCATAATGCAGGGCTTTTAAATCAATAGCCTTTCCAAATATGCCAACACTACCCAGCAAAGAACTCGAAACGTTTGAAAACCCAATGCCGGAACGTGATTACACGATCCGCATTGATATTCCTGAATTTACTTGCCTTTGTCCTAAAACAGGACAGCCCGATTTTGCGACACTTAAACTGGAATACGTCGCGGATCAAAAATGCGTTGAGCTGAAATCACTGAAAATATACGTCTGGTCTTTTCGTGAAGAGGGCGCTTTTCATGAGAAGGTCACAAATGATATTTTAAGTGACCTTGTACGTGCTTGTGCACCGCGCTTTATGCGTTTGACGGCTGACTTTAATGTACGTGGTGGAATTTATACGACCGTCGTTGCGGAGCATAAAGCCAAAAACTGGATACCACCACAGTCTGTTACTCTGCCTTAAATTAAACCATGGATCTGTTTCTTGGCATTGATCTCGGCACCTCAGGGTGTCGAGCGATTGTCATTGATAATAATCGTCAAGTACAAGCCCAGGCAAGCACATCAATCCCTGCTCCTTTGCAGCAAGGCGTGGCAATTGAGCAAGATCCGCTGCTATGGTGGAACGCCGTATGCCGTGTTTTGCATTCATTGCAAACCAAAATTCCAATGCAGAATATTCGAGCCATTGCCATAGATGGGACATCAGGCACACTGCTCGCTGTCGATAAATACGGTGTGCCGTTAAACAATGCACTCATGTATAACGATGCCCGCAGCATTGAGGAAGCGCTTCTTATCAAAAAACTGGCTCCGTCATCAAGCGGCGCACACGGCGCATCGTCCAGCCTTGCAAAGTTTTTATGGATGCAACGCAATAACCGATTAAAGAATGCCGAATGCGTATTACATCAAGCCGACTGGATTGCCGGAAAGCTGATGGATACATTCAGGTTCAGTGATGAAAATAATGCACTTAAACTCGGGTTTAACCCTCTAATTGGTTCCTGGCCTGACTGGACCAGTCAATTAAATATTGACCAAAATTTACTTCCTGAGATCGTTCCACGTGGCACAAACGTTAAAGTAGTTTCTCGCAAGGCAGTTAAAGACTTTAATTTTAATTATAAAACTCAAGTAGTTACAGGAACAACCGACAGTGTTGCTGCAACTTTGGCGACGGGTGTTCATAAGCTGGGAGATGCGGTCACATCTCTGGGTTCGACACTAGTTTTGAAAGTATTGACTCAAACCCCAATCAGTGCACCTGAATATGGAGTTTACAGCCATCGAATGGAAAATTTGTGGTTGACAGGGGGAGCTTCCAACACTGGAGGTGCCGTGTTAAAGAAACATTTTACTATCGGCCAAATGGGTGAAATGACTCAAAAAATTGATCCGGCAAACCCCACCGATTTAAATTACTACCCTCTCCTCTGTATGGGCGAACGCTTTCCAGTCAATGACCCCAACAAAAAACCTGATTTAATACCACGCCCTGAAAGTGATGCTTTATTTTTTCAGGGAATTCTGGAAGGCATTGCGCGTATCGAAAAAGAAGGCTATGAATTACTTGCAAAACTGGGAGCGCCCTACCCTACATCAATAAGAAGCACGGGGGGTGGAGCAGATAACCCGATCTGGACACAAATTCGTAGCAACATGCTCGGTGTACCTATGATAAAAGCGGCACAAAATGAAGCCGCTTTTGGCGCAGCACTGCTCGCATTTCGTGCAAGCTCTCAAAATTAAATAAAATCAGCGCAAAGTATTGCTTTTTACCTATAAAATTAAGTAGGATGTAAAGCATAATAAAAAATTGCTGAATTTATGATTTAGCGAAATTATAGGGCGCAGCCAAGAGTGGCAAAATTGGCCCAGGGAGTTGTCGAAGGATTGCTGTATCGACTACAGAACTGGGCGTGAGATTTTCTATATTCGCATCTCACGCTGTGCATTGCACGCCCCCAGCTTAAAAGCCTCGATACACCTTTCGGCACTTCTCACAATTAAAAATGACTTGAGGGGGTTGGGGTATGTTGTATCAATCATTATTGAAATACCGATATTATTTTTCAAAATTAATACTCTGCCTGTGCATGAGTATCTTACCGCTCGCTATCGTGGCTGCGGCGGCTGCGCCAGAAATTACAAACATTAATGCGCGCAGCGAACCTTCACAGATCAAAATTGATTTCAATATGCCACTTTCGCCGTGGAGTGCGATTGCAACGGGCAATTACTATATTAGTGACGGTGTACGCGCACTTGATGCAAGACTCAGCGCTGATCGTAAAGCCGTTTTGCTCGATACGACTCCACTGAACGAAAATGGCGCATACAAACTGCTGACTTTTAATCTGAGTGGTGACAGTGAATCTGATACAGCTCCTCCCCTCTTTAGTGTGCAGTCAACGGATGATCCTAGTGTATTAAACGTTGTTTTCAATCAACCCGTCAGTCCCGATAGCGCACAAAATATTGACAACTACTTCATCACAAAAGATATTGAGATTGTGAGTGCCACTTTGTCTGGTGACTACCTGACTGTTGCATTGCAAGTCAGCCCTGCGCTGACTCCTGACATCACACATACATTAGTGGTTGAAAATGTTTCGCGTTTGAGAGTTGCAACCACAGAAGAACCTGACAACACTGAAAATATTGTCGATCCAAACAACCCGCTTCCCGTGATTACACTCATGGCTGATAAGGCATTAATTGAATACAACGACATGGCACAGATTAGCTGGGAAGTTGAAAATGCAACAAGTTGCGTAGGCTCCGGTGCATGGTCAGGCTACAAACCCACCAGTGGCACAAGAAGTATCGGCCCTCTTCAAGGAAATAGTGTCTTTTTTCTAACCTGTCGTGGCCCGAATGGCTCTTCTACAAAATTTATTACTGTGAATGTACTCGCTGCAGAGCAGCCCACATTGACATTTAGCTCGAACAAAACGAGCGTAGCCAAAAATACCCGGCCTGTTGTTTCATGGGCCGTCGAAGGTGCAACCGATTGCACGGCATCAGGCGACTGGTCAGGCGAAAAACCACCACAAGGCAGTGAGCAACTGGGTTTATTAACCGATGACATTACTCTGTTTTTAACTTGTCGCGGCGCTGGTGGCAGTACGATGCAGTCTCTTGATATTACGATAGCAAATCCACCGACAATCTTGTTCAGAACCTCCAGAAACACCATCGGCTATCTGGGCGTACCTACATTAAATTGGCATGTTACGGATGCAGAGAACTGTCAGGGAACGGGAACTGATACAGGGGAAAGTCCGCCGACTTGTGCTGGCCTCGAAACATCACATAATTCAGGCTATTACAATACACGCAAATGGGAACAGGCATCCTTGCCGACTCAAGGCACATTAAGTGTTGGCCCACTTTGTGTTGATACTACATTTTTCCTGACTTGCACAGGCCCTGGAGGCACAACGACTGACTTTGTAAATATCAAAGTGCTGGAATCACAACCGGACATCCGCCTCAATGCCAATCGAGCCTATGCCAAACCAGGTGAAAAAATAACCCTGACCTGGGAAACTCTCAGAGTGAATTCATGCACCGCATCCGGAGGTTGGTCTGGTACTAAAACTGCGTTTCCAAACAACAGTGAAACCGTTGCCGCAATCACTCAGGATACTGTGTTCACTCTTACCTGTCAGGATGATCGGGGACGTACCGCCGAACGCTCCGTCACCGTCAAGGTAAAAACTGAAACCTCCTCAGTTGTTGTTACAACCCCTGCCAATACAACGCCAGCTACACCCGACACTCCAATTCAGATAGTCGACTCTATTGACACCAATAACAATGGAACAGATGATAAAGATGAAGGAATATGCAATATATACGATGCCTCTAAAAAAACGATCGTAGGCATTCAATCCAGCCAAGGTGTATTACGCTGCTTCAATACATTGAGTGAAGATGAGTTGATGACGGCCATAAAATCCGATGGACAAATTGCCTCAATACCTTACGGGCTGTTTAACTTTCGGATTGAACAGCTGCCAACCGACACTGTGCCAACCAAGGTTAATATTACCTTTTATTTTGAAAACCCACTCCCTGTTGAAAGTCAGTGGTATCAATATGATAAAACAACGGATACCCTTGAAGCCTATGCTGGCTCAGTCAACGCTGAGGGTAATCAAGTCACGATACAGATTATTGATGGCGGCCCTAATGATTCAGATGGTGTGATAAATGGAGTTATTGTCAATCCATCTGGGCCAATAATCTCTACAAACAAAGCCCTCACAAAACCCGTGCTTGCACAAAAAACAACACCAATCAACGAAAAATCTGGAGCAGGAAGTAATGGAGTTAGTCTGCTGGTGTTGTTACTACTGATTTTAGTAAGAAGAAAATTTTTAGCCCGTCACCTTTGAGTTAACACTTTTTTAGAGGCAACCAACCTTCTTATTGGTTGCCTCATCTATCTTTAAGCTTCTATTTAACGCGCTTCAAATCCAATGGCGCAGACCTCCTCTATTGAAGTCAAACGCCGCCGAGCAAGTTCAACGGCATTTTGAGCTAATGACACCATTCCACTCGATAGTGCTTTTTCTCGAATCACTCGAGCAGAGCCTCCTTCGTTTACACAGTGTGAAATTTCCGGCGTGACTAACAATAATTCACAAACATTGGTTCGCCCTTTATAACCTGTGTGAGAACAGGCAAGGCAACCCTTCCCTTTAAAGAATACCTCCCCGCCTTTTAAATTTAGTGCTTTCTGTATTGGTGGCTCAATCAGATCTTCTACCAAACATTTTGTACAGTTAAGGCGCACAAGCCGTTGCGCCATCACTCCAAGCAAAGTGGAGCTCAGAAGATAAGGCTCAACGCTCATATCAATTAAACGTGTAATGGCACTTGATGCATCATTGGTATGCAATGTAGTTAGCACCAGATGCCCGGTCAGAGCAGCCTTGTTTGCAATACGTGCAGTCTCTTCGTCTCGAATTTCACCCACCGCGATGACATCGGGATCATGCCTTAAGAAGTTTCGCAATGCTTTTGCAAAGGTATACCCCATATCATTTGCAACCTGTACCTGCTCAACATTTTCAATATCATATTCAACCGGATCTTCCACCGTTAAAATATGCAGTTTTCTCTTGCTGATTTCTTTAATAATGGCATACAGTGTTGTTGATTTTCCTGAGCCCGTAGGCCCTGTTACCAAAAAAATACCATGAGGATGTGCCAGTAATTGTTTTAATTGAGCATGCTCTTTTTCTGGTAAACCCAAATCATGCAGGCCAAGCACCCCTCCATCCTTATCCAGAATACGAATAACCACACTCTCACCCGACACAGTGGGAATAATAGAGATTCGTAGATCCACTACTTTTCCTGCAGAGGTCATTTGTGACCGACCATCTTGAGGCAATCGACGTTCAGCGATATTCATACGCCCTACAATTTTGATACGACTTACCAGAGCCGCCAGCAATGATTTATTAAGGGTGCGGTAATAGTGCATTTTCCCATCAATGCGATAATAAACATCGATGCGATTCTTCTGTGGACGAATATTAATATCCGACGCTTGACTCATAACGCCGTGATGTATCAATGAGTCCAATAAACGAACAATAGGTTTTGCTTTTGCTTGCTGCTCAATTAACTGATCACTGCCTGACTGGTTCGATTCAACGGTTTCTGTATCTGAAACAATACCCATACCATCCAATGCATCACTCTCATCAAATGAACTATAGTATTTGCTCAATGCTAAAGAGAGATCTTTTGAGGGACACATTAAAGGCTCAATGGTCTTTTTGGTATTAAAACGAAGTAATTCAATGCGTTTTTCATCCAGCGGATCTTCCATCAATACCGCCAGCCGATCACCAACCACACCCAATGGCAGCACATTGTATTGCAATGCGATACCTGGCTTAAGTAAAGAGAGCGTATGAGGTGGAATTTCAAATCCATCCAGCTGAACACAGGCGATGCCAAATTTATAAGCCAATGCCACCTTGACCTGCCATGCGTCCACAACTCCTTGCTCGGTTAAAATGCGGCCAAGATGCTTTCCTTTATCTTCACATTGCTGTCGTTTCAAAGCTTTTTCCAAAGCTTCGGGGGTTAATAATTTTCCTCTCAATAAAATTTGTCCGAATAAAATATTTTTATGTGCTTTGCCTGGCTGCTGAATAACGGCCTCTAAGTCTTGCTGGTGTTTGATGAGAAAAATTTTCATGCGCTGGTCTCTCCTGAGAACATTCCTTGTTACAAGCGCGCCGACAGTTTGACGATAAAACATGCATGGCTATCTGTTTTGTCAAACTATTGGCAATCTATCGCCGTTATTTCGCTACATTGGTTCCAATAGACTGATTTTATAACAAATTAATTCTCTGGCATACTTTTCGCATAACTCCAGACAGGTTCAGTAAACATTTCAGTTTCGAAATACTCAACGAGGACTTGAGGGTCAAGTTATGATTGCAACACCACAAATGGTATATCAGCATCCACATAAATCTGTTTTTCTTGATTTTAGCCCACAGAAAAAAGGCGAATCGGGTACCAAAAAAATAGAATACGACCCCAGCCAGATCAGGGCACTTGAAATTACCAAAGCTTTACAAGTGACACTCGACTATCAAAAACTGATTGAGCTTTTTAGTCAGGAAATTAGCAGCGTAATTCCTCATGAAAGCATTCATTACAGTGGCCCGGACTCTGAAACTTCTTTTTCTATTGGTAATAAAAGTCAATACCTTTGTACTTATTTACTGACACTCAACAATAAACCTCTGGGTGAATTAAGTCTGACGCGAATCACTGAGTTCGAAGAAAAAGAGATGACACTCATTGAGCCATTTCTACGTAGCCTTTTGTACCCTCTAAACAATGCACTGGCCTATCAATCGGCACTGCAGCTGGCACTCAAAGATCCGCTCACAGGAATTCCTAATCGGGCGGCGATGGATGACGCACTCAATAGAGAGATTAAGCTGGCACACAGAAATGGCGCGCCTCTATCTTTGGTCTCTTTTGATTTAGATCACTTCAAGGAAGTTAATGATCAGTATGGGCACTCAAGTGGTGATGCTGTACTAAAGAACTTTGTAAGAACGGTTAAACAATGCATACGGGAAACCGACATGCTGTGTCGTTACGGAGGGGAAGAGTTTACAGTTATTTTAAGCCATACCGATCGAAATGGAGCCATTCGTCTATCAGAACGGATTCGTGAAGCGGTAGAAAAAACTCCTTGTCGGACTAAAGAATTGACCATACCCGTTACAGTCAGTGTGGGTGTTGCTCATTTAACGCTGGATGACGACCCTATCTCACTATTTAATAAATCCGACACTGCCCTCTATCAAGCCAAGACAGATGGTCGTAATTGTGTTAGGTTTTCAAATAGTTGGTACTGCCCAATTGATCAAAATAAAATGGTTGAATCGGCGGTGAGTTAAAACCTTGTGAAGTTGTCGGATGTAAACAAGATTTGATTAAAGAAAAACATAGAGATATTACTCCAAAATTACCCGCCGAATGGCACCATCAAAGCGCGGTCATACTTACATGGCCGCACGACAGAAGTGATTGGCAACCTGTTCTGGAACAGGTTGAGCCTGTTTTTGTAGCCATTACAAAAGCAATCAGCCAATATCAAAAAGTCATTATTAATTGTTTCAATAAAACGCATCAATCACATATTAATGAATTGCTGAGTACCGCAGAGATTGACCCGGCCTTAATTATTTTCACACTCTGCCTATCAAATGATACCTGGGTGCGTGATTACGGCCCGATTACTGTATACAGAAATAACCGGCCCTATTTGCTTGATTTCACATTCAATGCATGGGGCAACAAGTTTGAATCAGAAAAAGACAATAAAATAACGCGCTTGCAGCACCAAAGTGGTGTTTTCGGTGACACCCCGATTGAAACGATTGATCTGGTACTTGAAGGTGGCAGCATTGAGGTCGATGGACAAGGCACGTTACTGACCACAGAAGCCTGCCTGCTTTCCCCTGATCGTAACCCCCACCTGAATCGGTCAGAGCTGGAACAACAACTGAGTGACTACCTTGGTATTCAACGTATTTTATGGCTTAAAAATGGCTACCTCGCGGGTGATGATACCGACAGCCATATTGATACTCTTGCTCGCTTTTGTGATGCACACACCATTTGTTATGTCGCTTGTGATAATGTTGATGATGAACATTACAATGAACTCAAGGCGATGGAGGAAGAGCTTAAATCCTTCAAAACAATTCAAGGCAAACCCTATCGTCTGGTTCCACTTCCCTGGCCAAAAGCAAAATACTCTGGAGATGGGCAACGACTGCCTGCCACCTATGCTAATTTTTTGATCATTAATAGTGCTGTACTATTGCCCACGTATAACGATCCTGCTGATGAAGTTGCAGTAGCCTGCTTGCAGCAATGCTTTCCAAACCGAAAAATTATCAC
>CAYXVC010000033.1:0-6877 GCA_964468225.1 uncultured Gammaproteobacteria bacterium | reverse complement strand
ATGAAGTTGCAGTAGCCTGCTTGCAGCAATGCTTTCCAAACCGAAAAATTATCACAATCCCTTGCGAATCGATCATTTTACAATATGGTAGTTTGCATTGCTTAACCATGCAGTTACCGGATGGCGTTTTGTAATGAGTCAATATTTAAAAGTTGCGACAGTACAGCACACCTGCAGTTCTGACCGCGATAAAAACCTGACACATACCATTAAAGGCATTCGTAATGCGGCAAAACAAGGTGCAAAACTGGTGGTATTACAGGAGTTACATGCATCGCTCTATTTTTGCCAAACAGAAGATCCAGAGTTATTTAACCTTTCAGAATCCATTCCTGGCCCGACAACCGAGCAACTCAGCACCATTGCGGCTGAATTAAATATTGTCATTATCGCTTCAATTTTTGAACGGCGTGCTGCCGGACTCTATCACAATACCGCTGTAATTCTGGATACAACACAAGGCATCGTCGGCACATACCGTAAAATGCACATTCCCGATGATCCGGGGTTTTATGAAAAATACTATTTCACTCCTGGTGATCTTGGTTTTCAACCTGTTGATACCTCCGTTGGTCGTTTGGGTGTGCAAATATGCTGGGATCAATGGTATCCCGAAAGTGCACGACTTATGGCGTTAGCAGGTGCAGAGTTGCTCATTTATCCCACTGCAATTGGCTGGGATCCTGCAGATACCCATGAAGAACAGCAGCGCCAACTGAATGCATGGGTCACCATTCAACGTGCTCATGCTATCGCGAATGGAATTCCTGTTATTAGTTGTAATCGTTGTGGTTTCGAGGTGGATCCAAGCGGTAATACTCAAGGCATTCAATTCTGGGGCAACAGTTTTATTGCTGGCCAACAAGGTGAAATGATTAAAACAGCACCGTCTGATCAATGCGCTGTACTGGTTGCTGAAATAGACCTCAGTCGTACAGAACAAGTCAGACGTATCTGGCCCTATTTCCGCGACCGACGCATTGATGCCTATAATGGGTTATCATCCCGCTATCTTGATTAAATTATAAACAACAGAGGGAATTACGTGCTTGAATTATTGTTAGAGTATGGGCTTTTTTTCGCAAAAGTTATCACCATAGTGATCGCAATACTGATCATCACGGGTGGTATTTTCATGCAGATGAGCCGTGGTAAAAGTGCCTCAAAAGAACCGCACATAGAAGTGACCAAACTTAACAATAAATATGATGAGATGACCGAAGTACTCGAATCACATATTTTATCTAAAGCCGAGTTGAAAAAACTTCACAAAGCTCAAAAGGCCAAAGCAAAGGCGCTCGACAAGAGTGATAAAAAACGTGACCGTATTTTCATACTGAATTTTGACGGTGATATTAAAGCCTCTGCTGTAAAAGCATTCCGCGAAGAGATTACGGCGATACTCACCTGCGCAAAATCCAGCGATGAAGTGTTTGTTCATTTGGAAAGTGGCGGCGGTATGGTACACGCGTATGGACTTGCATCTTCTCAGCTACAACGTATTACAGACAGAAAAATTCCACTGACGATCTCAGTCGATAAAATAGCGGCAAGTGGTGGTTATATGATGGCCTGTGTCGCAGATCGTATCATCGCAGCTCCATTTGCAATTCTTGGCTCTATTGGTGTGGTCGCACAAATTCCCAACTTCAATCGTGTATTGAAAAAGCATGATATTGATTATGAGATGATTACAGCGGGGGAATACAAAAGAACACTTACCATTCTAGGTGAAAATACCGATAAAGCACGCGCGAAATTCAAAGAAGATATTGAAGATACTCATGAGCTCTTCAAAGATTTTATCACTGAAAATCGTGCCGTCGTCAATATCAATAAAGTATCCACAGGCGAGCATTGGTTTGGTAAGCGTGCTATCGAATTAAAATTAGTTGATGAGCTCAAAACCAGTGATGACTATCTGTTCGAGCAGAGCAAAACCAAAGATCTATATAAAGTCACCTATGAAATCAAAAAACCCGCCTTATCAAAATTGGCAGGGGTTTTAGGAAAAATACTCAATCGTTCGCCATTGGCCGCACAGACTCTACAGAACCCTATACACTATACGTAGTAGAAACCCCCAATCATGCTTCAAAAATAGCTAAAGATTCATCCGATCCAGATAAAAAACAAACTTGGAAACCAAGCCGCTATCAGGATTGGGTAATTCAGAATTATCAACCCCATCACGCTGAGAATAAGAAACATCATGCAATTCAGTAAAGTTAAAATTTTCATAATTTTCCTCTCACCGTAAAACGCACTGTTGCACCCATTTTTTCAAAAATTTGATACAAACCGTAAAAGGTTCGATTGTGAAAAATAAACTCTTCGGCAATCTGCTCTACGCCGGATAAATCATGTATTCGTTTCATAATCTCTTTGCCCTGCTGGATATAACCTGGGTGTTCAGAAAAATCAAAGCTGTCTGTTTTAAATGGCAAAGTAATCCACTGACCAAAAGGACGTAATATATCCTGATACAGGTTGTCATCGATATTCTTGTAAACCATACCAATTTCTTCATACGCAGAGAAAAGAGCTTCCGGATCATCATTCAGATAGGCTGCAATGAGTTTCGGAAATACTTCTGTAAATCGCTCAGACATATGGCGTACACAGCCAAAATCAATAACGGTGATTGATCCATCCTCATGAAACAGATAATTTCCGGGATTAGGATCAGCATGAAAACACTTCAACTCCATTGAGGAGTGATCAAAAAAGTCATGCAACAGTTGAGCTGCATGATTTCGCACCTCTCTGGATGGCTTTGTTGCCAACCAATCATCAAGATGCAACCCTTGTACAAACTCGGTTGTAATCACCCGTTCACTACTGAAATCGTTGTAAACTTGTGGAATAGAAATACCCTTAAGAGTGATGCGTTCTCGAAACCATTGGGTATTTTTGGCTTCAATACGATAGTCGATTTCTTCTTTCAATCGCGCTTCAATCTCATCCAGAGACTGTAAAACAAGCTTAGTATGCGGCAACCCTCGTGCAATACCACGAATTAAAGCAAGATCACTTTTAATCGCAGCGCTGATGCCAGGATATTGCACCTTGACCGCAACACCTGCACCGAACGGTAACGTTGCCTTATGAACTTGCCCAAGACTGGCCGCTGCAAATGCTTGCGCTTCAAATTGAGCAAACAGTTTTTCAGGAGGCTGCTTTAATTCACTCAACATCACTTTACGTACCAAAACACGATTAAGAGGCGGTACTTGATGAAATGATTTTTCCAACTCTTTACGATAAGGCTCAGGTAACAACCCCTGCTCCATTCCTATCATTTGTGCTACTTTTAATGCAGTGCCGCGAAGTTGGGTCAGCGCCTTGAACAAGAGTTGAGCATTTTTATCATTTTGCAGTTCCTGGTCTTTCTGTTTCTCTTCATCAGAAAGGAAAGGACGCTTCGCTCGATGTTTCAACGACCCTAAACCCATCTGTATCGCAGCAATACCTGCAACATGGGTTCGAGCCAATTTTCCTTCGGGAATGCTTGCGCTCATTTGCTTTTCCTCATAAATTGACGTTTAACAAATTGAGCGGTCTCTTTCGTTTCACTGAATGCATCAAAATGCGTCATGACATGCGTTCGGAATAAAAATGAAATCAGATCAAGCGACTTGCCAATCAAGCCTTGATGCAAAATATTGGTAATGATCTCCATACTTTTATCGACAAGCTGCGTCGTATTAGAAAAATCCTCAGAATTATCCTTGAGCCAATACGCCAACACCCCTGACTGATAGTCCCAGAACAGGCGAGGCAACAGATCCTGATAAGGTTGCTCTGGAATCTCTCCCGCTTCAATGGCAGCTTCCAGAAGATCCGTCACCATCTTTGTATACAAATGGCGCGTTTCGGCAAGGTGCGTTGCACCCACTCCGGGCGAGTAATACGTCAGATTGAACACTTCCTGTAAAAACTCTCTGGCAGGCAACCAAACCTGCAACTCCATATCAACCAGTTGCTGTAATTGCTCATGCAGAGAATACTCGTGAAAGTCTTCGATCTCCTTCAGCGACTGCATAACCTGATGTTGTACATGCTCGCAATAACCATAGAGTAATTTCTCTTTAGAAGGAAAATAGTTATAGATGGTCGCATCCCCGACCTTTGCACGTCGGGAAATTTCTCGCATAGAGGCTGATTTGAAGCCCTTTTCGCTAATAACATCAACAGCCGCTTCAAGAATTCTAATACGAGTTCGAGCTTTATCTTGTTCGCTTATTTTCATACCAACAGACCCTATTCAATTATTGCTATAATTAAATTAGCATAAAAACAGCGATAATGTATAGTAATTATTCATTAAAGTTATAATACTTGCAACGACTCTCTATGTCGTATTTATACAAGACGAAACCAATAGATAATTGCTAAAGTGCTATCAAACGAAGCAATTTAATTAATGGCGGATTCAATTATGAAATTCAAATACACCATCCTCTACGTAGAAAATGTTGCGGAAACCCTCAAGTTTTTTGATAATGCTTTTGGGTTCAAACAGGCAATGCTTCATGAAAGTGGTGATTATGGCGAGCTTGATACCGGTGCAACCACACTCTCTTTTTCTTCCTTAAAACTCATGGAAGATTTAGGCAAGGCTCCAGGACGAGCAAACCCATCCAAGCCCACATTTGAAATTGCATTTGAGACAGATGATGTTCCCACTGCTCTGGCCAAAGCATTGAAAGCGGGAGCAACACTGGTGCAAGACACAGCACACATGCCATGGGGTCAAACGACTGCCTATGTTTCAGACAGCAATGGATTTCTAATAGAAATTTGCACGCCGGTCAGCACTCAATCATAACCCGCATCACTCAGATTCCGAACAATATCAGGAGCATTTCGCAGTGCTGAGGGGCTTATACCGAGCCACCGTTTGAACTCCCGGTTCATATGAGACTGATCCGCATATCCAGACATATCGGCAATTTCGATCAGTGGAATTGGCTCAAGTATGGCGCGTGCGGCTCTTCTCATTCGAGCCAGCATCATCCAGTAAATGGGGGGTCTTTCTGTTTCCTTTATCAACAACCTTTGCAGGGTTCGTTGATGAACTCCAATATGTTTTGCCGCATGTGCAACCGACTCCACATCAAAAGCCAAGCAACCGAGTGCTTCCTCAACTGAGTTTTTTCTATGCGTAAAATCAGATAATCGGCAAAAAAGTTCATCATTATCAACTCCGCTATCAGAGATAGATGCAAGCAACCCTTTTTTATCAATGCACACACCGGGCTTCATTCGAAACCCGACCATCATTGAATCCGCCTTCATTGACACTTTTTCTGCTTGATCGTATAGCGAAGATACAAACCACCGAGGACGCTCCCCAACTGTCGATTTCATGATCAGATCACGACATCCGTCCGGCACCACAATAAAAGTGGTGTCTGACCGGGAAATAGCCTTCCATTCAGCGAGCAGGTTTTCAATCATAATGGCCTATTATATACTCAACAACGCCATAATCTTTGCTGGATATAAAAACCATTTAATGATGAAACAGACCAAAACACTCCGCCGCTGGCTCGTTAATATTCTAATATTTGCTTTGATTTATTGGGCGGTTCAGGCCTATCAAAGCCGTGGCGCACCCTCTTCAGGCCCTGCACCTCAAATTGAAGGCATCACGCTGAATGGTAAACAATTCTCTTTGCAAACACTCAAAGGAGAGCCTGTTCTCATCTACTATTGGGCGACTTGGTGCGGCATCTGCTCGCTTACCCGTGGCAGTATCAATAATATTGCCCAAGACCACGCAGTCATCACCATTGCAACGCAATCAGGGAGTATGGCGGATATTCAGAAATATATTGATGAAAACAACTTCACCGCTCCGGTGATTAATGATGAACAGGGTATTCTCAGCCAACGTTATGGAGTCAGAGCCTTTCCTTCTATTTTCATCATAGATGCTGATGGTGAAATCAGCGATGTAGAAATCGGTTTAAGCAGTGAATGGGGATTACGACTCAGGCTGTGGTGGGCTGGGATTTGATCTGCCCTACTCTGCTTCAGAACAGGCAACAAAAATCTCTCCCTGTAAATATTTTATTGCTTTTCCATAGATATGGATGCGGTCACCCACTATTTCACAGCGCAGCTCCCCTCCTCTTCTGGAAACCTGCTTCACTCTGAACTTTGATTGTCCCAATTTTGTAGACCAGTAAGGCGCTAATTGTGTGTATGCCGACCCCGTGACAGGATCTTCAATAATTCCATATTTAGGTGCGAAAAACCGTGCAATAAAATCATACTGACTGGATTTTGAGGTGATAACCACCCCTCTAAGGTCGAGTTTTTTTAAACATTCAGCATCAGGATCAGCCGTCAACACATCGTTCTCATGTTCAAAAACAACAATGTAATCATCGGCCTTTAAACATTCAATCGGTTTGATATCAAACGCCTTTTCGATCTCTTTCGGTGTATCGCAAAGAACGGGGGAACGGATGGGAAAGTCCATCACCAACCACTCCTCCTTTTTGATCACATTCAATAACCCTGATCGAGATTCAAACACAATGGTCTCTTGAGGATAGCCCAAACAATCAAAAAGGACATAAGCTGCCGCCAATGTTGCATGGCCACATAAATCGACTTCTGTCACTGGTGTGAACCAGCGAATATGAAAGCCTTTTTCTGTGGGCACAAAAAAAGCCGTTTCTGAAAGATTATTCTCTTCCGCGATAGATTGCATGATCTCATCCGGCAGCCACTCTTTTAATGGGCAGACAGCCGCAGGATTACCTTGAAATATTTTTTCAGCGAATGCATCAATTTGATAGATGGGGGTTTTCATTTTACTCTTTCCAATAACCTCTGTTTCCAGCGACCCCTTGCCCTCCGG
>CAYXVC010000032.1:4464-20670 GCA_964468225.1 uncultured Gammaproteobacteria bacterium | reverse complement strand
TAGAAGCTGAGTTGGCTGTTAATCCAATTTGCTTGCTTACGTAACTCGTTATAAACAAAGGACTCCAGTAGAACGCCAAAAATCTCGGGTTGTTGAATTAAGCGTTGGCTATTCAGTTCACGAATAGCGCAAATGATTCCGGTATCTGTGGGGTGTATTTTGGGTGTTTTAATTAAACGCTTATACTCGTTGGAATGCCATGCAGGTAACCGTTCGACGAGAAATAGCTGCTCTTGTGAAAGCAATTTTTTAAAAATGTGGGTTGATTACCTTGGATTTTACATTCTGAGAGAGGGGCCAATTGAAAGTTTCTGTTCTTTATTCGCCAGACTAAAGGTCGAAAATTATCGAAAAAAACATTGGATCGGATCTGTTGAATTTCCCCTACCGCAATTCGACATACGCTTCATCACGCAAACGACGCAGCCAGATTTGATACTCTTCTTCCGCTTTACGCTGCTGCAACAAACGCCGAGCCTGCCCGCGCTTAAACTCTTCGGTATCATTGTGCACACGTCGATCCAGCACTTGTACAATATGCCAGCCAAAACGAGTTTTAAACGGCTCACTCACTTCACCCGGTTTCTGAGCATCCATCGCTTGCTCAAATTGTGGCACCATCTCTCCAGGACTTACCCATCCCAATTCACCACCATTGGCTGCAGAACCTTTATCATCAGAGTTAGAGCGCGCCAACTCTGCAAAATCATCACCAAACAAAACTCTTTCACGTAACTCATTCAAACGTTTGAGAGCGCTCTCTTCGGTTTCGATTTCATCAACACTAATCAAAATATGCTGCGCTTTTGTTTGAGTTACTACATGCTCCTGATCATTACGCTGGTCAAGCAGTTTTACAATATGAAAACCACTGGGGCTACGCACCACGGGGCTGACATCCTCTTTTTTCATTGTCATCACAATCTCTGAAAACAGCGTGGGAAGTTGCCCCCCTTTTCGCCATCCCAAATCACCACCGTCCAGCGCACGTTGGCCGTCCGACTCAGCCATCGCCACCTCCTTAAAATCAGCACCATCACTCAATTTTTTCAGGATCTCGTCTGCTCTGATCTGTGCCTCTTTAACCTCTTCAGGTGAAGCCGCTTCACTTGTTGCAATCAGGATGTGTCCTAAATGATACTCATTTTCCGAACCACTTTGTGCTCCGGCGCTGGTGAGATAATCATCCACTTCTTTCTCCGTCACATTGATTCGACTATCAATCTGACGCTGGCGCAAACGGGTTATGATAATTTCATTACGAATATCTTCCCGAAATTTTTCAAACTTGAAACCATCCTCTTCCAGCACATCACGAAACTCAACCAGAGAAAGGTTGTTTTGTGATGCAATGTTGCTGATCGTGCTATTCAGCTGATCATCATCCACTCGAATGCCGGTCTCTTTTGCCAACTGAAGCTGAAGCTGCGTCATGATCTGCTGCTCCAGTAATTGCTTACGCAATATATTATCCGGCGGCGCAGTCACCTTTTGTTGGACAAGCTGCTGCTTCATCGCTTCCATTTGGGTTTCCAGTTCGACCGCCGTAATCACTTCGCTATTCACTACTGCGATAATGCGATTCAGCGAGGTGGATTCCGCATCAATCGCAGACGCTTCGGCAGAAATTCCTGCACCCGAAAAAAAACAGGATATTCCTACCCAACTTACCAATAATGCTAATTTTTTAAACTGATTCATTTTTTATTTAATACTTACCTGAAAATTTATTATTCATCATAACCAAGAATACCACGCTCCAGAATTTCGCGGATATTATGTCCGATAGCTGATAACCCTTTCAGTTCCAGTTGCAAGGAGATCGACTCATCATACTCTTCTTTTGCGCTATCAATATCCACCAAAAAGCGCTGCGATAATACACGCACAGCCCAACAACAACTGCTGTACTCTAGCCCGGCCAATGCTTCCAGTAAACGACTATCATAATGTGAATAATTCCAGCGCCCAACGGCACTCCATTTTGAAGAGACCTGCCAGAAAAATGAGATATCAATCTGTTTTTGTCGTTCCTCTTCAAAGCGATAACCCAGATTTAAAATATGACGACGACTTGGTTTATATTGTAGCTGTACCGTTCTTTTATAAAGAGAGTCCTCTTCCGGCTCCCAGTTCAATTCTGTTTTGCCGCTCCAGTGATTATTTAAACGAAACCTCATCTCGCCGACAATATCCGATTGTTTCACGATTTCCACGTTCGTTCCAGACAGCATTACTCTGCGATCCCGAAAATACTGGATCTGGCCGATGCGTGCCTGTAAATATTCTCGCCCATTATCACCATCCAGCAGGCGTGAGGTTAAAGCAACCGTCAGTTGATTGGCATCGCCTACGCGATCAGTACCGCTGAAACGACTTTCCTGAAAGAGCTGTGAAAAATTAAAACTAGGAACGCCTGCATCAAAAATGGGCAGTTCCGATTGATCCCTAAAGGGCACATTAAGATAAAACAGCCGAGGCTCCAGTGTATGCAGCAAAGGTCTTTCACCCCAAGTTGTATCACGTTCAAAAAACAGACCACCATCTAAACTGGCAATCGGTACTGTACGCGTCGGTTGCTTTTCACCACCCTCATTGAGCGCGCCGCTAAGGGCATAACCGGTATGGCGCAGTGTTAATTGAGGTTTGAAAAATCCTGCTTGTTTGCGAAATGATCCACTGATTTTCGGCAGTATATCTG
Organism: uncultured Gammaproteobacteria bacterium; assembly: GCA_964468225.1. Lineage (GTDB taxonomy): Bacteria > Pseudomonadota > Gammaproteobacteria > JAADGQ01 > JAADGQ01 > S141-38. The sequence continues at coordinate 17,969 of CAYXVC010000032.1, read as the reverse complement.
CACGAGTCGCATTAATACTCCCCGTACGGTCAAAACGTACCAGCTCGCTGTGTAAGTTGAACTTTAAAGGGCCCAGTTTTTGCTGTGGAAAATCATAGGTGACTTGAGGCATACGCTGATAAGGGCGCGATGCATCGGCCAAATTTTTATCGACAATTTGATAGTTTTGCAATCGTATTTTAAAACGCCCCAGATCACCGCCATAACTCAAATCCAGACGCCGCTCTAAATAGCGCGCACTGGAATTGGCAAGGCTGCCGCCCAGATCTTCCAGATAATCAGTATCTGATACCTGATTAAACTTCAGCGCTAAATTCCAGTTTTCAGCAATAGAACCCTCATGTTTATAGTTATAAAGCATACGGCTTCCACCATAAATTTTATCTTTTGGTAAAAAATCAGCCCGGAGTGTGCCTGCACCGAAACGGCTTAAATAACGAAACTCGTTCTTTAACTGCAAGCCGCGCTCTACCATATAGACAGGCGTTAAGGTCGCATCATACTGCGGTGCAATATTCCAATAGTAAGGTACACTGACCTGAAAACCGGATCGACTCGAATTCACAATACGAGGTGACAACAAGCCCGATTTACGTTGATCATCTATTGGAAATGAAATATAGGGAAAGTAAAAAAAAGGAACTTGCTTAAAAGTCAGTACCACACGACGCGCACTGCCGGTTGCGCTTTTTTTGTCTAACTTTATTTCGGGTGAGCTCAGATACCAATCATTATTACCTGGACGACATGAGGTGTAACGCGCGGTTTTCAGACGAATCAGCTCGGGGTTATCAATTGATATGGTTTCCGCCTGACCCCGACCATTAATATCTGTCATGAAAAATTCGGCATTGCTGAATTCGCCTTGTTTTTGATCCAGTAAAAAGTTTGCATCATGACTCGTTAACGAAAAGGCATCTTGCCGAAAACTGATCTGGCCTTCAGCGAATACTTGTGATGTCTCTTGCTGATATATCGCAGATTCTGCACGAAGCGTTTGACCCGCCTTCTGAATCACCACGTCGCCATCAAGAGCAAAAGCGCCATCATTGGTCGTCGTCACACTATCAGCGGTCAAATAGAGTGGCGCTAATGCTGCGTCACCTTTCCATGGCGTGGCAGGTTGATGCTCATTCGGCCACGGTGGACATTGCTGTGAAGGCGTCAGATCAATCGAATCTAACAATCCCTTCGATTCTGCAAATAGCGAATGTGGTATAACAAGTATGCAAAATAGAGTCAGCCACTTGTTACACTGAATGCTTTTCACGCAGATAGCATCCGCGCTCGTGCCCGATTTATGGCCGCTCGTACCTGGTTGGGTGCAGTACCACCCAGATGATCGCGTGCTGCCAGCGAGCCTTCTAACGTTAATACATCAAACACATCATTTTCGATTGCGTCAGAGAAAGTCCGTAGTTCGTCCAGCGTCATTTCACTCAGATCTTTTGACTGCTCAACACCTAACCGCACCGCCTTACCGACCACTTCATGTGCATCACGAAAAGCTACGCCTTTACGCACAAGGTAATCGGCAAGATCCGTTGCCGTTGAAAACCCCTGAAATGCCGCTTTCGCCATATTATCCCGATTGATTGCAATTGCAGGAATCATGTCGGCGAAAACTTTCAGTGAGCCTCGAAGCGTATCAATGGTATCAAACAGCGGCTCTTTATCTTCCTGATTATCTTTATTGTAAGCCAGCGGCTGCGCTTTCATCAGCGTCAACAGTGATACCAAATTGCCGATCACACGCCCCGCTTTGCCACGAACCAGCTCAGGTACGTCCGGGTTTTTCTTTTGCGGCATAATGGAGGAGCCGGTACAAAAACTGTCGGATAACTCAACAAAGCCAAATTGCGCTGACGACCAGATAATTAACTCTTCCGAAAAGCGTGACAGGTGCGTCATCAGCAACGCAGCGGCCGCATTGAATTCGATGATAAAATCACGATCGCTCACAGAATCCAGTGAATTTTCTGTCGGTGCATCAAAGCCGAGCAGTTCAGCGGTATACGCCCGATCAATCGGATAGCTGGTTCCCGCCAACGCGGCCGACCCCAACGGCATCACATTGACTCGTTTACGGCAATCTTGCAGGCGATCATAATCGCGTGACAACATTTCAAACCACGCCATCATGTGGTGTCCAAACGTGACCGGCTGCGCCACTTGCAGATGAGTAAAACCCGGCATGACCGTTGCGACCTCTTTGGTCGCCAAATCCAGCAAAGCATTTTGCAGACGCTGTATTTCAATGGCAATCTGATCAATAGCATCGCGCAGATAGAGCCGCATATCGGTCGCCACCTGATCATTGCGAGAACGACCGGTATGCAGTTTTTTTCCTGCAATACCGATTTTATCGGTGAGGCGGGCTTCGATATTCATGTGCACATCTTCCAGCGCCACCGACCAGTTAAACTCGCCAGACTCGATCTCTTTTTCGATCGTCTTCAAGCCACCAATAATTGCATCGCGCTCAGAATCACTCAGCACACCAATACGAGTCAACATACGCGCGTGTGCGATTGAGCCTGCAATATCCTGTTTATACATTTTTTGGTCAAATTCGACCGAAGCTGTAAAAGCTTCTACAAAAGCATCGGTTGGCTCCGTGAAGCGCCCTGCCCAAAGTTTGTTTGATGTATCACCTGCCGCCATTGCTTTTACCTGTCTGTAATTCTCCGAGGTGCAAAATTATAACGAAAGCGGCGGATATAGGTAAGCAGTCAATAACATATATGAAAAATTATCAGGCGGAGACACTGTTTTTTTTATAAGCGCCTTTCTTTATGATGCCATATTCGCAAAATATAAAGTTCATTGGTATGCACTAAATAGCGCACAATATAATTATCCATAATCAAATCCCGAATCATTTCAGGATCAGGAGCTTCTTCAACCTCAACACCCATAAACGGAAATATTTTTAATTGTTTTATTTTTTTCCTTATGGTTTCGGCAATTCGTTGTGCTGCTTGTGGATTTTTATTCTCTATGAACTCTCTCAGCCGAATCAAGTCTTCAATGGCTTCAGGTGTGTATGTGATTTTCATACCTTGGGTGGCTTAAGTTCATTCACTGCTCCCCAACTCTCAAGCCATTTGTTTACATCAGTTTCTTCGACTAATTTGCCCATTTTCACAGACTCAATAGCATCAAGGGTTTCGGTCCATCGCTGCTCACCAATGCCTTTACGTTCTATGAACTCTTTAATCGCCTGATTCATGAGGTAATTTTTACTTCTATCTAGCCTTATAGCCAAATTTTCAAGAGGACTTTCTATTTCAGGTCGCAATCTAATGCTTGTAACACCCATGGCTTTACCTATCCATTAATGATTTGTATTACATTGTAGTTCAGCTCTTATGGAAACTCAATACAAGGTTAAAAACATGTTGGCAACACATATTGAACGTTGTTCTATAACGAAAGCGGCGGATATGCCTTCCCTGATCCCTATCAAAAATCTCTAAAAATTAACTTATTGGGGCTCGCCTAACGCCGTAAAAAAATTTACCCTTATCCCTTGATTACAAGATAATCATCCCTATTATCTCTATCACTCTTTTTGAGAGTGTGCGAAAAGCACTCGTTATTTCATAAAAATATTAATTTGAACAAACTATTTAGGAGAATCACTGATGAAGGTACGTCCTTTACATGATCGCGTCATCGTTCGCCGTCTGGAAGAAGAAACTACATCTGCTGGCGGTATTGTACTTCCTGATTCCGCTACTGAAAAGCCGATGCGTGGCGAAATTATTGCAGCGGGTAACGGTAAAATTCTGGAAAACGGCGACGTTCGTCCGCTTGACCTGAAAAAAGGCGACTCGGTTTTATTCGGCAAATATTCCGGAACTGAAATCAAAGTGGATGGTGAAGAGCTATTAGTGATGCGCGAAGACGACATCATGGCAGTGATCGAAGCTTAAGCGCTTCTGACCACACCATTATAAGTATAAATTTGTATATTAGGAAATAATATCATGGCAAAAGATGTAAAGTTTGGTGATGACGCACGTCATCGTATGATCGCAGGCGTTAACGTTCTTGCGGATGCAGTTAAAGTTACATTAGGCCCTAAAGGTCGTAACGTTGTTTTGGATAAAAGCTACGGCGCACCGACCATCACTAAAGATGGTGTCTCTGTTGCAAAAGAGATCGAACTGGAAGACAAGTTTGAAAACATGGGCGCACAGATGGTGAAAGAAGTTGCTTCGCAAACTTCTGATGCAGCCGGTGACGGCACAACCACCGCCACTGTTTTGGCTCAAGCCATTCTGCGTGAAGGCATGAAAGCCGTTGCTGCGGGCATGAATCCAATGGATCTCAAACGCGGTATTGATAAAGCAGTCACCGCTGCAGTTGCAGAGTTGAAAACACTCTCTAAGCCTTGTACCGATGAAAAAGCCATTGCACAAGTCGGCACCATCTCTGCCAACTCTGATACTTCTATCGGTAACATCATCGCTGAAGCGATGCAGAAAGTCGGTAAAGAAGGCGTGATCACTGTTGAAGAAGGTTCTGGTTTGGAAAACGAGCTGGACGTTGTTGAAGGTATGCAGTTTGATCGCGGTTATCTCTCTCCTTACTTCATCACTAATCAGGAAAGCATGAGTGCTGAACTGGAAAGCCCATTCATCCTTTTGTTTGATAAAAAAATCTCAAACATTCGTGATCTGCTTCCTTTATTGGAAGGTGTTGCCAAAGCAGGCAAGCCATTACTGATCATCGCTGAAGATGTTGAAGGCGAAGCATTAGCAACATTGGTTGTGAACTCAATGCGCGGTATCGTTAAAGTCTCTGCGGTTAAAGCACCTGGTTTTGGTGATCGTCGTAAAGCAATGCTGGAAGATATTGCGGTATTAACCGGTGGTACTGTGATCGCTGAAGAAGTGGGCTTAAGCCTTGAAAAAGCGACTCTGGATGATCTGGGATCTGCAAAACGCGTTGTTATCACTAAAGATAACACTGTCATCATTGATGGCATCGGTAATGCAACCACAATTAAAGGCCGTGTGAATCAGATTCGTGCTCAAATCGAAGAGACTTCTTCTGATTATGACCGTGAAAAACTGCAAGAACGTGTTGCTAAATTAGCAGGCGGTGTTGCGGTCATCAAAGTCGGTGCAACCACTGAAGTTGAAATGAAAGAGAAGAAAGCGCGCGTAGAAGACGCGCTGCATTCAACACGCGCTGCGGTTGAAGAGGGCGTTGTTGCTGGTGGTGGTGTTGCTCTGGTTCGTGCCATTACTGCGATTAAAGGCCTGAAAGGTGATAACCATGATCAGGACACCGGCATTGCTATCGCACGCCGTTCAATGGAAGAGCCTTTACGTCAAATCGTGCAAAATGCGGGCGATGAAAGCTCTGTGATCTTGAATGAAGTGGCTAACGGCAAAGGTAACTTCGGTTACAATGCAGCGACCAGTGAATATGGCGACATGATTGAAATGGGTATTCTTGACCCAACTAAAGTCACTCGCTCTGCACTGCAAAATGCAGCATCTGTTGCGGGCTTGATGCTCACTACAGAAGCGATGATTGCTGACAAACCTGCTGAGTCAGGCGCTCCAGCCATGCCTGATATGGGTGGCATGGGCGGAATGGGTGGTATGGGCGGCATGATGTAAATCATACCGGTCTGCGATTCACGCGACTAAAAAAGCCTCGCTGGAAACAGCGGGGCTTTTTTGTTTTCAACAAATTATTTCAACTGAAAATTCTGTGTCCCCCTGAATTTTCCGGCTTACAACGACAGTTGTACTCGGCACTTTCACATCAAACCGACGCGAGATCCAACCACAAGGGGGCGACTCTTGTCCTCGATAACTTTTGATTTCAAAACCGGAAGGCAACGTCATAACCATCTTCACGCCCTCATTAATAGCAGTAATTTCACGACCATCAATAGTGACATCACACGTTTCTGAAAAATGCCAAAACTGCTCAATAAAATGCTCGGCCTGACACTCAAGCCGATCTGTTATCAAAAACTTCGACTCTTTTTTAGAAAAAATAACAGTGCGCTGATGTTTAACAGAATCACTCAGGCGCATATAACCATCATGTTCACCTGAAAATTGCTCTTCCTCAGGGTCAAGTCTCCATAAATCACACTGAGCATTCGCTTTTTCCATCCACATAAAACTGCCACCAATCACGGATTGATCCTGCTCATCAACCTTGATGGTATTGTGCGCTGAAGTTCCACGAAAGTAGTCCCGCCACACTTTTTCTGCATGATAAGAGTACGTTCCCGGATCCACTAAAAACTCACGCCCTGCAATGGAGAGGTAGATCGACAAAGCATCGGCATGACCGTGCGCAGCAATGGATTGATAACCGAGCGGCCCTGCATCCACAATCATGCGAATTTCATCCGGCTGCTCAAACGCCTGCCCTAAAATATAATATCCACCAGAATGAAATGCACGATGCACGGGGAGCGATCTGACAGAGCCTGTTTCATTGATGATGTTAAACTCTGCTTGAGTTTTTTCTCCTAACAACCAACGGGTTTTATCATCCAGTGTGCCCGCTTTTTGTTTAAAATCAGCACGATTAAACAGAATCGCTCCCGTTGCCAATAATGAACGATAGGGGCAAAACCCCTTTTCTTGAGAAAGCCGGACGGCGTAACCATCATCGGCATCGCCAATCATAGGAATATGACCCGACACATCCATGATGGAAGCCAAATACTCCAGCATTTTTTCGATGGTGTTATGGTAACTTTCAGGAAATTGAATTCCACTGGCTTTCCCCGCCAGCATCGGAAGTATTAAAAAATCCAGCACAAACTGTTGGTACGAAATGGCCTGTTCGAGATTCACACCATCTTTACCGTTTTGAATTTCTGCCTCATGAGTCAGCTCTTTTTGTGCTGATTTTTGCCACTTTTCAAATTCCGGCCAATAGGGCCAAGTGACAGTTGCAACAAACAGACCGGATAATTCACCCATTAAATGATTATTCGCCGATGAAAAGCGTGAAAAGTGTCCTCTAATAAAGTGTACATGCTGATAAATGGACGTTAACCATTTATCGCGTAATGCCTCCCCTTTTTCACCATCAAAAAGCTTAGACTCTGCCCCACCTATCCATTGCCAAATGAAACTCCAGTTCATCAAGCGAATCGCGTGTTCCAGCGAACTAACCCAATGTGCGCCCTGCAAATAGGGGCACTGCTCCAGCCAGGACTCTAGCTGCACGGCCAAGCCATCCAGATATTCAGATTCTTGAGACACATGATACGCTTGAGCTAACGTCGTCAACTGCAAATGCCTGCTCGGCTCCCACAAATATTTAATATCACCCACAACATCCGAACTTCGGTAATTCATTGTTTTACCAAAATCCAGAGGCGACACCGTTCCAGTCAGAGGATCTCGATTCCATTCAGGAGGATGCCCGATTTCACAATTTTTTTGTGAAAAAACAGATAGGTAACCTTCCAGAATTCGATCAGCTGCTTTTAAGAGTTCAGCTTCATCTGCACACCCACCGCCTAGCCATAACTCTGTTGGAGTCCTGTCAAAATCACTGACAACCCTCGCAGGTTTTGCAATTAAAAAACCTTTTTCTTGCAGCTTTGATGAGAGTGTTGAAACAGCCCGATGTGATATTTCAGCCACAGACATGCACCTGAAACGATTGTAGTACCAATAGAGTCTATTTTGTGACACAGCAACCTCTATATATCATCATCAGCTTCCCGTTCATGTGCACGGCGACGACGCTCCATCTCTTCATTACGCGCATCGTCGATGACTTCCATGACATCACCCACATCAGTAGCAACGGTGCTTTCTGCAAAAAGACCCGTCAATTTTATTTCAGGGTGAAGGCTGCCGCTTTCATAGTGATCCCATATCTCTTTGCCATAAGCCGTGGTGAGCAATTCCGGGGCGAAATAGCCAAAAAAAGTGCTCATGTTATTGACGTCACGTTCCAGCATCATACAGGCGTTATTATTGCCTGCCGCATTAACGGCCTGAGGCAGATCAATGATGACGGGGCCTTGCTGATCGACCAATACATTAAATTCTGATAAATCACCATGCACCAGCCCGGCGCAGAGCATACGTACGATCTCTTTAAGAATCCTGCCGTGGTAATCCAGCGCCTTTTCACGACTAAAATTAACTTCACTGAGCCTCGGCGCAGCGCGGCCGTCTTCGTCTGTGATGAGTTCCATCAGTAAGACACCGTCAACAAAACCATGTGCCTGAGGGACGCGTACACCCGCAGCGGCCAGTTGATACAAGGCATCTACTTCCGCAGATAACCAGGCCTGCTCACTCTCTTTCTGGCCATAACGGGTACGCTTTTGCATTGCGCGAGTACGACGACTGTTGCGAGCCGTGCGACCTTCCTGATATTGAACGGCTTGTTTGAAACTGCGTTTATTGGCCTCTTTATAGACCTTGGCGCAGCGCAGAGTTTCGCCACAACGCACCGTGTACACCTGAGCCTCTTTACCACTTTTTAACTGACAAACGATATCGTCGATCAAACCGTCTTCAATCAGCGGTTGCAATCTCTTTGGTATTTTCATTTAGTACTTTAGAACCCTCTGTGTCTATATTTATCCGAATACAGGTACTTTATAAGTGATTATACAGTACCGCTCGTTCAGGAACGATCACATCAGACAGCAAAGAGGCATATCTATTTAAAACCCACCATCATCACCTTCCAGCTCCAAAGATAAAGAGGGTTCGGGTTTACTCTCTTTTTCCTCATCCAGACTGATTTTTAAACGTAGATTGTTTTGAGAATCTGCATTGCGCAGTGCTTCTTCAAGATTGATACGCCCATCACGATAGAGTTTATACAGCGCAGTATCAAAGGTCTGCATTCCCAAATTTTCCGACTTTTCCATCACCTCTTTAATCTTGGATATTTCGCTTTTGAGAATCAAATCAGCCACCAAAGGTGTGCCTAAAAGCACTTCAATCGCAGCGGTTCGTTTATTATCAACCGTTCGCACCAAACGTTGCGATACAAAACCGCGCACGTTCAGTGATAAATCCAGCAACAACTGCTTGTGCCGCTCTTCAGGAAAAAAGTTAATAATACGGTCAAAAGCCTGATTGGCATTATTGGCATGAAGTGTCGAAATAGCGAGATGCCCTGTCTCGGCAAAAGCAAGTGCATGTTCCATGGTTTCACGATCACGTATTTCACCAATCAAAATAACATCGGGTGCCTGGCGCAGTGTATTTTTCAGAGCATCTTCAAAACTGTCTGTATCGACACCGACTTCACGCTGGTTCACGATACTTTTTTTATGTTTATGCACATACTCAATGGGATCTTCTATCGTAATAATATGACCCGCGTGATGTTCATTTCTATAATCCAGCAGTGCGGCCAGTGACGTGGATTTTCCCGACCCTGTTCCTCCAACAAAAAGAATAAGCCCCCGTTTTTGCATAACGAGCTTGGCGAGCACAGAAGGCAACTTGAGGTCGCTCATCGTCGGAATGGTGGTTTTGATATTACGAATCACCATCCCTACTTGATTGCGTTGCTTGAAAATATTGATACGGAAACGCCCTACATCTTTGACCGACAGTGCCAGATTCATCTCGGGCTTTGTTTCAAATTCAGCAATTTGCTCTCCATTCATCGCACCATAAGCGATCGCCTTGACACGATCCGGCACCAGTTTTTTATCTTCCAGCGGCACCATTTGCCCCTGAATTTTAGCACTGGCGAATGCCCCGGTTGTCAGATAAACATCCGATGCATCTTGCTCTACCATAATTTTTAAGTAATCATTAAATTCCATCTGTTTTTTGCTCCATTAGCCGTTCTATGAACTATCGACAACCGTAAAAACATCTTGACCCATGTCACAGCCAATATCACAAGAGTTACAAAACCTGATTTCCAAACAGTGGAAATCATTCTGTAGTGCGACAGAAAAAGAGAACCCACCCCCAAGTACTGACCGTTTACCGTTAGAAACACTGCAAACTGTCTGGGCAGGCAGTGATTTTGTGGCTCAAAGCTGTATTCGTCACCCCGACATGCTTTTTGAACTGGTGCACAGCAATGACCTGAATATCACTTATGAAAAAAACAGATACAGCACCTCTCTTTTAAAATCACTTCAGGAAATAACAGAAGAGGCCGCGCTGCTCGATACTTTGCGCCATTTTCGCCGTAGAGAAATGGTGCGCATTGCCTGGCGTGACCTTGCTCAACTGGCCTCACTTAATGAAACACTGGCTGATCTGTCTGCACTCGCAGATGCCTGTGTTGATGAAACACTGACATTACTTCACCAATGGCAATCAAAAATCTATGGAACTCCGGTGGATGAAAATGCTGAGCCGCAAAAAATGGTCGTCATCGCAATGGGCAAGCTCGGTGCTCATGAACTGAACTTTTCTTCTGATATTGATCTGATTTTCGCCTACCCATCACAAGGCGAAACAACGGGAACGTCCAACAGCTTGAGTCATGGCGAATACTTTACCAAATTGGGGCAATGCCTTATCAATGCGCTGTCTGCTTTAACTCCTGAAGGCTTTGTGTTTCGCACAGACGTACGCTTACGCCCTTTTGGTGACAGCGGCCCACTGACCATGAGCTTTGATGCAATGGAAACCTACTATCAAACCCATGGACGAGATTGGGAACGTTACGCCTGGATTAAAGCACGCATCATCTCCGGTGATGCCTCTGCGGGCGATCAATTATTTAAAATCATGCACCCCTTTGTCTATCGTCGCTATCTGGATTTCAGTGCCTTCCGAACATTACGAGAACTCAAACAAAACATCAATCACGATGTTGAGCGCCGCAAAAAAGAGAATAATATAAAACTGGGAGCGGGAGGAATTCGTGAAATAGAGTTTATTGGACAGGCTTTTCAATTAATTCGTGGCGGACGAGAATCAGAGCTTCGGGAACGCCGTATTTTAAAAATTTTATCTCTGTTAGGAAAAAACAATTATCTTCCCGGACATGTTGTTGACACACTTTCTGAAGCCTATATCTTTTTACGCCGCACTGAAAACCGTTTGCAAATGATGGAAGATAAACAGACACATACGCTACCTGAGAATGAATTACGCCGTGAGCGACTGGCCTTCTCTATGGAGTTTTCCAATTGGCAGACCTTTACAGAAGCACTGGATCAACATTTGAATCAGGTTCAAAGTCACTTTGAACAGGTTTTTGAGGCTCCTCAAACCGATCACCCCACGCAGCACTCTGAAGTATGGCAATCTTGCGCCCATCCTGAACACGCCATCATGCAGCTTACTCGGGCAGGTTATAAAAATGCCGAAGATATTGCTCAAATACTCACACAACTTCGTCATTCATCACGCTACACCAATTTGGCAGTGATCGCCAAAGAGCGCTTTGATCGACTCATGCCGCTGCTATTGGGTGCAGCACTGAATCAAAGTTCATCAATCAAACCGTTACAACGGCTGCTTCAATTTATCGAAGCATTGACACGGCGCAGTGCCTATTTTTCACTGCTGACTGAAAATCCAATGGCACTTTCTCAACTGGTGCAGTTAAATCTGGCTTGTCCCTGGATCACTGAGCAATTAACACATCACCCCTTATTGCTGGATGAACTGCTGGATCCGAGAGTACTTTATACGCCGCTGGATAAAATTCGCATGGAAGTTGAACTGGCTTTCCAGTTACAACACATTGAAGAAGACGATCTGGAGCGCCAGATGGACGTACTGCGTCAATTTAAAAACGCACATCTCTTTCGTGTTGCTGCTACCGATATTATGGGCAAATTACCACTGATGAATGTCAGTGATTATTTGACGGCGATTGCTGAAACCATTTTACAACAAACTCTGCAACTCGCATTAAAACGCCTCACTAAAAAACACGGTATGCCACAACAACACAATGCAAGCGGTGATATTGGTTTTGCTATTATCGGTTACGGTAAATTAGGCGGAATTGAACTGGGTTATGGCTCCGATCTGGATCTCGTATTTTTGTACGATGACCCACACGGCGAACAACAAACAACCGGCTCCACTCCGATCAGCCATGCACAATTTTTCACTCGATTGGGGCAAAGTATTATTCACATGCTCAGCACACTCACCGCATCGGGAATGCTCTATGAAGTTGATATGCGACTGCGTCCCAATGGTTCTTCCGGCTTGTTAGTGAGCAGTCTGGATGCTTTTTCGACCTACCAGCATTCATCGGCCTGGACATGGGAACATCAGGCACTGATTCGAGCACGATTTATCGCCGGTAATAACAGAGGAAACCTTCACAATAAATTCAAAGAGGTTCGAAAAAAAGTACTGTCAGAAAAAGAGCCTTCCAAAACACTGAAACAAGAAATAAAAAAGATGCGGCAACAAATGCATCAAACACTCAGAGCGAAACAACAGGAAAAATTTGACCTTAAACATGCCGCTGGAGGCATCGTTGATATTGAATTTTTAGTGCAATACGGCGTACTTGCTAACGCACACAAGCACCCTGATTTACTTCTCTGGACAGACCACTTAAGTTTGCTGGAAATACTCACTAAAATATCTTTTTTTACTGAAGAGGAGTTTAAGCAGTTGAGTGATGCCTATCGCAACTATCGCCAGGCGGGGCATCATCAAGTTCTGATGGGCAATAAAGCTTTTGTTGATCATCAAGAATTCGAACAGGAAACCATTCAGGTTAAAAAAATTTGGGAAAAATTGATTGGGAAAACTGCTATTTAACAGGTAGCAAGTCATTTGAGCACACACCCTTAAGTCATTGCTATAAATTAGAAAAGCCTCTACCCTGTGCCAATCGGAACAACCGGATGGCCGACTTGGTTCAACATAGTTGACCAAATTCAAAGGAAAACCCAGTTCAACATAAACTTAAGGGGCTATTATGAAACTTAGCACACTGACTTTCTCTCTTCTCTCTGTAATCCTTTTATCTTCTTGTGTATCCAGCGGTAAGTTTGAGACCGCGCTCGCCGAAAAAGATGCGATGCGCCAATCTTTGGAAAGCGCTCAAGATGAAATTAGCCGTAATAAAGCTCAAATTGAAAAAACCGAGCGGGAATTGGATTCGGCCAATAAGCAAATGACAAAAACCCAGGATGATTTAGACCAACTTGAAGCAAAAAAACAGGCACTTCAAAAAGAACTTGAGGAATCTCAGGAAAAAATGGCCACACTGAGTAATATTGAAGCCGAAACAAAACGCCGCAATGAAATATATGCACAGTTTGTTAATCGATTGAAAACCATGATTGATGGTGGTCAATTAACGGTTAGTATTGAACAAGGTCGAATTGTCATTAATCTTCCTAATAATGTTCTGTTCAAAAGTGGAAGTGCTTATTTAAATCCGGAAGGTAGAGAGGCACTGGCTAACATTGCATTGGTACTGAGTCAGTTTTCAGACAGACGCTTTCAAATTGAAGGCCATACTGACAACAAACCCATTAAAAGTGCACGATTTCCCAGTAATTGGGAGTTATCCACTTCCCG
>CAYXVC010000032.1:0-4364 GCA_964468225.1 uncultured Gammaproteobacteria bacterium | reverse complement strand
ACAAAGGATAACTCTGTGCGTAAATACTGTTTATTTACATTAACAATCTGTGGATAAAAAACAGAAATTTATAATATCCAAGTTATCCACATTTTATCCCAAACCAGTACAACTGCTAAAGGTCAGTTAAACAGAACTTTATAAATAACATAACCAATTGAAATAATTAATAATTAATAACTTATCAACAGATACATTAACCACTAATAACAATAATAATAAGTTCTTTATATAACTCTTTATTTAATTTAAGTAAAGAGTTAAAAATTCAGAATGAACTCTGTATAACAAGTAGAGACAAAAAGTAATAGAATGGTGCCGATAAGGGGAATTGAACCTCTGACCTACTGATTACGAATCAGTTGCTCTACCAACTGAGCTATATCGGCAATATAGATAAAAAATCATTCAATACCGAGTATTGTAATGTTCAAAATATACAACAGATTATTTAATAAATAAAAATATGACCTATATAAAAAATTATATATCCATTACTTTTATTATTATTCTTATAATGATGGTTTCATTGTTACCAATGAACACTCCTGTTGGAAAAAATACTTTTTCTTTTCAGGAACCATCACTTTTCTTTGAAAAAAATAGGGGCCAATTTGATTCAAAAATAGACTTTGTTTCACGCAACGACCCTCTGAATCTTTATCTAGCTTCAGATCATGCCAAAATTTCATTCGATCCATTAAATAAAAAAAATCATATAAAAATAATATTTGTGGATGCAAATCAAAACGCTCAAGCAAGTGGTATCAATCAAGAATCAGGAAAAGTTAATTACTTTTCAGGGCAGAAAAAAGAAACTTGGCAACATAATATTTCCACTTATAAAAAAATTTTTTATGAATCAGTTTACCCAGGTATTGATCTTGTTTATTACGGCAATAATGGAGAGTTTGAATATGATTTTATTGTTGCTCCTGATATTGATTACCAAACAATAAAATTAAAATTTGAAGGCGCAGAAAAACTGGAATTGAGTAAAACAGGCGATCTGCTTCTGCATACAGAGCAAGGTATTATTGTTCAAAAATCACCATTGGTTTATCAAGGAAACCTCGATGATAAACAGATTATAGAGAGCCAATATTTATTGGCAGATAACAGTCAGGTATTATTTCAGATTGCGGATTACGATAAAACGAGACCCTTGATCATTGATCCTGTACTTACTTATTCCAGTTATTTGGGAAGTACAGGGAATGAAGAAGGTAATGATATTGCTGTCGACAGCAATGGGAATATTTATATCATTGGCAGTACAACATCCGTTAACTTTCCCATCAATAATCCACTTCAAGGTCAACATGGCGGTGGAGAATATGATCTGTTCATCAGTAAATTTGATACTGATAATAAACTTGTTTTTACGACCTATTTAGGTGGATCAGGGGATGATAAAGGTTTGTCTGTTGCTGTTGATGATAAAGGTTATATCTATATTGCGGGCGAAACCAATTCCAGAGATTTTCCAATGATGTCACCGACACAATCCACTCTGGCAGGCGATAAAAATTGTGGTGAAGGTAAAACTGATTGTAGTGATGCTTTTATTGCCAAGTTGAGTGGAGATGGCTCAAAACTTCTGTTTTCAACTTACTTAGGGGGGGATAATATAGAAATTGCCCGTTCTATTGTCGTGGATGATGAAGAAAATGTTTATATCGCAGGCGTAACAACTTCTTATAACTTTCCAATAAAAAATGAAATTCAAAGTACTTTAAGACAACAAGAGTATTCAGAAATTAAGTTAAAAGAATTGTGCGGTATTCGTCCGAATGTAAAAAATCGTGGTGATATTTTTATTAGTAAAATAGATACTAATAATATTAATAATACTTTTTCAACTTACTTTGGTGGGGCATGCATAGATGCTGCTTTTGGTATTGCTCTCGATGATAGTAAAAATATATTTGTGACGGGAATGACCGCATCACCTGATTTTCCGGTTCAGATTGATAGTAATCTTTGCTCTAATTCTGAAATAGAAAAAAAAACATGTTTGCCATTTCAAGGAGACTTTAAATTTCAAACGGATGTATTTCTGCTTAAATTAAACGCTGAAGGTAATAAAATATTGTATGCTACCTATTTTGGCGATGCAGGTACTGAAGTAGGTCTGGATGTTGCTGTTGATAGTACTGGGGCTGCGTATATTACGGGTTATACTGATTCACCAAATTTAGGGCTTTTGAGTCCTTTTCAAGGGAAGCATGGCGGTGGAAGAGATGCTTTTATTGCAAAATTTAGTGCAGAAAAGGGAGGGCTTATCTATTCCAGTTATCTAGGGGGGGATAAAGATGATGAAGGCCACAGTATTGCCGTTAATGATCCAGATGAAATTTATATTGCGGGGAAAACAATCTCTGATAATTTTCCTGTTTGCAATCCGGTAAGAGGCGTTTCTGGAGGAAAAGGCGATGCTTTCATTGCCAAGTTTTATGATCCTTCTAGTGTCAGTGAGCCGAAAAATGACCTTTGCAAACCGATTATTGGCAATAATAATCCAAACTTGCTTAAGCTTGGTTATTCCAGTTACCTCGGTGGCAGCGCCAAAGATTCCATCAAAAGTATTGCATTAACTGAAAATACAGACTCTGAAATTTTTTTGGTAGGAAAAACAAAATCAAGGGACTTAACAACGGTCAGCCCTTTAACAGGGTTCACAACAAATCAGGGGGAAGAAGATCTTTTTATTGCCAAATTACAAGATAGAGGCGATCAATCTGATCTTTCCATTGTCATTGATGATGTGCAAGATCCGGTGGAAGGTGAAGAAGAGTTGAATTATATTATCACGATAACTAATCAAGGCCCCAGCAATGCGAATGACATCATAATCTCTGCTACTTATGAAGGTTTTAATTATATTTCACATGCAATAGATGTTGATAATGGTGAATGTCTGCTCATAGAGTTAGGGATTCAATGTACTTTTGATACACTTGCAGTGAATAATCAAGCTATTGTTAATGTGCTGGTGCGTGCTACTCGGGGGGGAATAATAAATAATACGGCACGAATTGTCAGAGCGAACCAATCCGACCCAGATCTTTTAAATAATTCAGATATTGAAGAGACTAAAGTAGGTATAAAAGGTGGCGGAGGTATTTTAAGTGCCATCAATTTGTTATTTTTACTGTTTTGTATGGTCTTATTAATGAGAAAGCGTTTATGAAGCATCAAAAAAAATCCTTTTTAGCTGTTATATTCATTGCCTTCTTTATTTCATTAAAAGCAACAGCAAACCCACTTTCCAACCCATTATTTCCAAGTGTTGATGGTGTGGTTCATTCAGTGGTTGAAGACAGCGCAGGCGGTTGGTTTATTGGAGGTGAGTTTAGTGCCGTAGGAGGAGTTTCTACTAATATTAAAAATATCGCACGTATCAAACCTAATTATGATTTGGATACAAGCTGGAATGCGAACAGTAATGGGCCTATAACTTTTATGGTTTTATTAAAAGATACGCTTTATGTTGCTGGAAGTTTTAGTGAAGTAGATTATCAGTCAAAATCTGATTCAGAAGAGATAACAACTATTACAAGAAATAACCTTGCAGCATTTAACCGGATTAATGGAAAACCCGTTGCCTGGAACCCTGATGCAAATGGCCCTGTTCGTGAAATAGTTCTGGATGAAAGTTGTGATATGGCTTTGGTTAAAGGTGATTTTAGCCAGGTTGGAGGAGTACCATTTAAAAATGAAGCTTTCATATCAATCTCTAATCCTTCGGCAGTCTGGACAATTGATGAAGTAATTAATCAACAGGAGGTTCCTAATACTGACCCTGATGCACCTACAGTTTGGGTGACTCCAGCGGGCGGAATGTTTACAAAATCACAGGTTGTTACTTTTTCCTGTAATGCAGGTGCGGGTAAAACTGAAAATGACGGATGTACTACTTATTGTGATGCCAAAAGCTTTCCGGGTTTACCTTCGGCTGAAGAGTTAGGCGAGTTTACAGACCCTGGTGTTAATTCTGAATTTCTTTGTGATGAACGTAAAAAACTAGGCAGTAATTCAGTAAACCAGGTCGTTTACGTCAAATTTCTTGCCGTAAATGATGAAAGTAGCAAAAAAAGTGAAGTACAGACAAAAATATTTATGTTTGATCCAAAAGCACCATTAACAACAGCATGTCCATCAACCACTGTTTTTGATACCCAAACAAAAAAAGTCACTCTGCATTGCAGTGATATAGGCCAAGGTTGTGGTAAAACATATTATTCAACAGATGGTAGTTATCCAACAGTAGATAATGCTCTGGTTTATGATGGTCCGTTTGAACTGGATGGCAATAATACAAACTATATTGTGCGTTTCTTTTCTGAAGATGGGGCGGGCAA
>CAYXVC010000031.1:0-20845 GCA_964468225.1 uncultured Gammaproteobacteria bacterium | reverse complement strand
GGACTTTTAATCCGATGGTCCCGAGTTCGAATCTCGGACGACCCACCATCCTAATGTCATAAGTTTATTTCTTTAAAAGATAACCGGTTATAGCGCCCGTTAAACCAGTTAATACAGACATAGCCCATTTTTTCTCTTCACCAGAGGTCGTGGTGCTGTGAACTACCTCAAAACAAATGAAAAGTATTATCGCAAAGCATGTCATTGCACCTATGAATAAACTAACTTCCTTAATGAGTCTGACAATTCGGTCATTAGGGTGCTCCTCAGTTTGTATGATGACTTTGTAACCATCCGTTGGTTTGCTTAAATCAACCTGCGTCATAAGCCTACAAATTCTGTTTGTAATTCATTTGATTTATCAGATGCAATTAAACCTAATTTTAGATTTTTGTCTTTTTTACCTTCATAAGCAGCTAAGTAAAGTTGTAAAGCTTTACGTAAAATCTCATTTTTACTGGATTCAGTTTCAATAACTGTTGTTTCAATAGCTGCGTTTAATTCGTCGGACAGTGCTACGCTAAATCTTTTCATTTCGAATATCTCCTGAAAAACCATATTTGTACTATTTTATTGGATCAATGTATGCATCAATATTACACCAATATGGTTCATTTAGAAATGGGCATGGAATAATTTACCAGATCAATATCCCGCATTTTTGATCTGTTGCGATTCAGATCAAGGTCATCCAGTTTCGGGATCTGTTTGAGCAGGAACTCTTTAAAATTAGGTTGCACCCCTTCAAGCGAGGTGCGATTGACTACTTCACTAAAACGATTTTTTGTTTCCGCTAAACGCCATTCCATTTTTTCCTCCTGTTTTTGCCCATATAATCTAGCTATGCTATTTTGTGACTGGCATGTTGTCAACACAAATACGCCAGTAAGAAACCATTAAAGTTTACCCTCCAGACTTCCGATAGTGCTTTCGGGAGCGGTGAATATTTACTTGTTAAATATATCCGCTAAAAATTTAACCTTCGGTGCCTTTATTGCCATTCGGCTAGGGTGCTTACAGGAGATATAACATGGCTGCAGTCATTAATACCAACGTTGCTTCATTAAATGCTCAACGTAATCTTTCACAATCACAATCTCAATTAACTACTTCATTAGAACGTCTGTCTACTGGTTTACGAATCAATAGTGCCAAGGATGATGCGGCGGGCTTGGCGATCAGTAATCGCATGACCTCTCAAATTCGTGGTATGGATCAGGCGGCACGTAATGCCAATGATGCTATTTCATTAGCCCAGACGGGTGAAAGTGCGATGGCGCAAATGACCAACAACTTGCAACGTATGCGTGAGTTATCCATTCAATCAGGTAACGCCACCAATACGGAAGCTGACCGCAAGTCACTGGATGCTGAATTTCAGCAACTGCTCCAAGAGAATGACCGTATGGCAGAAACCACAAGCTTTAATGGTCAAAAAATTCTCGATGGCAGCATGGGCGCCAGTGTCTTTCAGGTGGGTGCGAATGTTGGTGAAACCATTTCTGTGGATATCAGCCAGAGTATGCGGACTGATTCTGTGGGTGCGTTTGCCAATGCAAGTTATGACCTTGAAGGGTATACAGCGACTGCCGAAGATGTAGGTAGTTTAGTCGCTGATACAGGGCTTGCTGATGCTGATGGTGATATAGAAGTAAATGGTATAGAAATTGCGGCAGCAGCGACTACTAATGGTGCGGGGAAATCTCAGGGCAGTGCATTCTCAATTGCCGAGGCGATTAATCTTTCACAGGATACAACGGGCGTGACTGCGACTGCGAAAGGAGCCGAATTAGAAGTTACTGCGGCTCAAATTTCTGCTGGGCGAAATTTTACTGATGCCACTACCGACGATAATTTGACTTATGCCATGAGTATCAATGGTACACAGATCTTTAGTCAGGGGGAAGCTGATTCCACATTTACAGCATCTGAATTAGCAAATGCGATCAATAATAAAAGTGGTGATACGGGTGTTACTGCAAAAATAGGCAATGACGGTGGTCTCACACTGACCGCTGCTGATGGTCGTAATATTGATATGACGGAAGAAATCGGTGGAGCGACTGAGGCTACTGATGCAGTGACGGGTTATTTTGGAACGACTGTCACTGGAATTGCTGGCACTACTACTACAGCTGCATCTCAAACGATTACAAAAGGCTCCATTGAACTTTCATCCAATGCAGCGATTACCCTGCAGTCAGACAATGTTAGTGTTGGTGATATATTTGATTCATTGGCCGATGGTACTATTGGTAATACTTCAACAACCACACTAAATAGCACCGATATCAGAACTGTTGATAATGCCAATGCATCCATTCAACGCATTGATGCGGCGATTGAACAAATTGATAGCTTACGCGGTACTTTTGGTGCAGTTCAGAGTCGATTTGAGTCTACCATTTCCAGCTTGCAAAGTGCTTCTGAAAATATTTCAGCTGCTCGCAGCCGGATTATGGATACGGATTTTGCCGCTGAAACCGCTGCGATGACGCGTGCTCAGATTCTGCAACAAGCAGGTACTGCGATGGTCTCTCAAGCCAACGCACTGCCTCAAGGTGTACTTTCTCTTCTCGGGTAATTTGAAACTCCCATTATAGGTGCGCGACTCGTCATTAATGACGAGTCGTTTCCCCTTTCAACATTTGAAGTGAGGTCATGATATGAATGATATCGGACTTGCAAATTTACAAAGTATCTCTCCTTCCGGATCAAAGCCGGTAGCCCCTCCTGTCTCTTCGGAAATCAAAGCAGATTCTGAAAAAAGCTCTGAACCAGTAAAAAACCAACAGCCTGTGGCTTCAAAAGAACCATCAAAAGTGGATGAGTCAGAGCTTAAACTGGCGATGAAGCAAATAGATGATGTGATGAAAAATATGCAAAGGGAGTTAAATTTCAGTGTGGATAAAGAGAGTGGCAAAACAGTCGTTAAAGTAATGGACGCACAAACCAGAGAGGTGATTCGGCAAATGCCATCAGAGGAAGCTTTAAAGCTGGCACAAAGAATCAAAGAAGGCCACGCTTCTGAAGGAATGTTGCTGAATAGTAAGGCATAAGAGGCGAGAGACTGTTTTAAAAATAGCACGGCTATTTTTAAAACAGTTTTAATTTTCGATAGATAAAGGTGTAGTGATTATGGCTGCTATAACTTCAGCAGGTATCGGCTCAGGAATTGATATAGAAGGCTTGGTTAGTCAGCTGGTGGCTGCTGAACGCGCACCAGCGACGAATCGTCTTGCATTTAAAGAGTCCAGGTTTCTGGCGGATCTTTCAGGGCTGGGTCAACTAAAAGGTGCCATGTCACAATTTCAGGAGAGCGTGACTGCACTGAAAAATTTATCCACCTTTCAGGCGCGTAATGCCAATTCGGCTAATGAAGAGCTGTTCACCGCGACTGCAAGTTCGTCAGCAGTGTCGGGTGATTACAATATTGAAGTCGTTAAAAAAGCACAAGTACATAAATTAATGACGGAAGGGTTTACTGATAAAAATGCGGTGGTAGGAACCGGCAATTTAATGATCAGCACCGGCGCAGACAGTTTTACCATTGAAATTGATGATAGCAATAAAACACTGGAAGGAATCAGTCAGGCGATTAATAGTGCAGCAGATAATCCCGGTGTGACATCCACGATTATAAATGTAGATGATGGCGCGGGTGGAACGGTCAGTAAATTAGTGTTCAGTGCCACAGAAACGGGCAGTGATTCTGCGCTTGAAATAAAAGTGACTAACGATGGCGATGGAGATGATGAGGATCATCTTGTGGGTTTGTCACAATTGATTTTTGATCAGGATTACCATAATGAACACCTCACCGAGATCAACGCCTATGCCGATCTGGATGCACAGATAAAGATTGATGGCCAGATGGTGACGCGTTCATCAAATTCAATTGATGATGCCATTGAAGGCGTGACTATTAATTTGCAAAAAGCTGAAGCAGGCACTGAAGTTGCTTTAAATGTCTCTTTGGACAGTGGTGGATTAAATGAGACGATTTCGGGCTTTGTAAGCAGTTATAACAGCTTGGTTGATACGATGAAGTCACTTTCAAAATTTGATCCGTCGGGTGGACAGTCGGGTGTGTTGCTGGGTGATGCGACATTGCGTAATGTGCAGTCACAAATGCGCAGTGCTATGGCATCCGTTGTTGGTGATAGCGAATCAGCGTTTACGATGTTGAATGAAATAGGCATCACTACAACGGCGGCGGGAACGCTGGAAATTAATACTTCTAAATTAAATGAAGCAATGGATCAGGATTTTGATGCTATTGGTGCGCTGTTTGCGTCCGATAACGGAATTGCAGCACGGCTTGATCTGTCACTCTCTTCTTTTCTGGATTCTGATGGAGTATTCGAAAGTCGTACCAAAGGGATTCAGGGCAGTGTTGAACGTTTATCAGATCAGCGTGAGGTTCTGGATCGTCGTATGCAATCGCTTGAGGCGCGTTATCGATCCCAGTTTATTGCGATGGATATGTTATTGAGTCAGTTGCAAACGACGGGTGGCTATTTAGCCTCACAACTGGAAAATTTACCGGGCGTTGTCAGACGTTCTAAATAGAAGTTAAAAGTAATCATTGAGGGAACATATGAAACAATCACACAGTCCAATTGATCAGTATATGCAAGTGAATGTGCATGGCGGCACCAGTGATGCCAGCCCTCATCGCTTGATTCAGATGTTGCTAAATGGTGCGCTGGATCGAATCGCCGTCGCCAAGGGGCATATGGCACGCGGTAATGTTGCTGAAAAAGGCCGATATATTGGTTTGGTTATTTCGATTGTAGAGGGTTTACGCATCAGTCTGGATAAGTCTGGCGGTGGAGAAATTGCTCAAAATCTGGATGATCTTTATGAATATATCGCAAGGCGGCTGGCAGAAGCGAACCTGAAAAATGATGAAGGGATTCTGGATGAGATAATAAGCCTGTTAAAAGAGGTTAAAGCAGGTTGGGATGCGATTCCTGAAGAGTTCAGGAATCAAAAAAATGAAATGACGGATGAAGAGCAAGCGCCTGAATTGATTAATTAAGGGTGACTCCTGAACAGCAAAAAACGGTGCGTCAGCAGCAGTTAGGCAAGCTTGTGATGATTAGTCGCAAGATGCTGACGTGCACACAAAAGGAGGAGTGGGAGCAGCTTGTTTTGCTGGAGAGTGAACGATGCCATTTGTTAGATGCGTTTTTTCAAGTGCCCGTTGATGAAAGCGAATCCAATAACGTGGCTCTGGCCATTCGGCTCATACAAACGCTGGATAAAAAAACGATGCAGCATGTTAAGGTGGAACACAAAACAGTATCCGATGAATTGAAAAAACTAAATAAAGGGCGGCGCGTCAATAATGCGTATTTGCAATGATAGATAAAAATTGATTAATCTCAAGTGCTGTCGGGTACAATCAAGTCTCAGCACCAGTTACTGAGAGGTCATAAAAATGCATGCAGTTGAAATAAAAAATATGAGCACAATTGAGCGCCTTCAAGTAATGGAGTCCTTATGGGATTCTCTTCTCTATGATGAGGCCGAAATTGAATCTCCAGAGTGGCACAATGATGTACTTGCCGAGAGAAAAGAAAAAATTGAAAAAGGTAAAGCAGAGTTTTTTTCAATTGAAGAGTTGAAGGCTCGTTACAGGGAGTGAAAATCAAAGAAGTTCTTATCCTGAAAGAGGCTGTAAATGATCTTGATGATGGAAAGGTTTTCTATGATAAAAGTGAAGTGGGTGTTGGGAATTACTTTTGGGATAGTTTGCTTTCTGACTTAGAGTCTTTAGTCATTTATGCGGGTATTCATAGCAAGGTTTTTGGGTTATATCGAATGTTTTCCAAGCGATTTCCATATATTATTTATTATGAAGTGATGAATGATATCGCCTATGTTATTGCTATATTGCCCATGCGTCGAAACCCTGAATGGGCTGCAAAAAAATTGAAAAAAAGAATAAAAAACATATAAAGGGTGGCGCGAAAATAACGCAATTTACAATGAATGAATTAGCCAAGGATAAGCAGTTAGGGAATAATCTTACATATCAAGCTGAAGTGCCATTACGTTGGCATGTTCCTGAGCAACCACTGGATGCAAGCCGAACCTTGCAGCTACAAAATCAAAATGAAGGTGCATTAAATACCATTCTTGAATTGGGCAATATTCATTCTGAAGTCAATGAAGAGCAGCGTGAGAGTTTTCCTGACTTGGCACGCCTCGAATTTAAAGTGGACTTGGCTCTGGAGTTGCTCCATCAAATTTATGCACGCGAAATAAGTTTGCCTGATGTATGTTCATTGACACTGAGTACGACTTACGCAGAGTGGGTGGAGAGACAACCACCAGAAGAGCATCAGCATATTCATCTGGAAATTTTTTTAGATCCCAAATACCCCCGCCCTTTGATTTTCCCGGCACTTGTTCAGAAAGTGTGCGCTCAAAATGGCTGTTTTAAAATTACAGTTGCACTGGAGTTCCCTGGAGAGCCTGTGAGTGAAAGTCTGGAAAAACTGATCTTTCGCCATCATCGACGCTCTATTGCGCTTTCACGCTAATACCGATTAACGTGTCGAATTTTTGACACTTTGCAATATCAATGTTCTACTAAAGGAATGTTCGGCTTTTAACATGGAGGTTAGTGCAACATGTCGGCAAACCTGTTGGTTATTGATTCTGATGCGCAGCGCTCTGCTGCTATAAAAACTATTCTTGAGTTTAGTGAATATGGCGATATTATTACATCGTCGTATTCAGAGTGGCAGGAAAAAGTACAACAACCTGAAGCTGTGATGGCTGTTTTATTGGGTGGCTCAGATTCTGAAGAACAGTTGACGACGGTGTTTTATGCATTGAAAGCATGGAGTGAGTCAACGCCTGTATTGCTTGTTGTTGATGAAGCAGAAAAAAAACAGGTTCCTGAATCCATACTCAATGGTGTATTAGCAACTCTGCAAACCCCTCTTAAATATAGCGAACTTTCTCACGCACTAAATTTGGCTAAAATTTCCCGTAAAAAAAGTAAAACTGAAGGCGCACGCAATGCGGAGCTATTTCGTAGTCTGGTAGGTAATAGTCGAGGGATTTTGCAAGTTCGAAAGCTGATAAAGCAAGTGGCCAGTACGGGAGCCAATGTACTGATTCTGGGAGAATCCGGCACAGGGAAAGAGGTGGTTGCTCGAAACCTTCACTATTTTTCAGACCGCCGTGATAAACCTTTTGTACCGATTAATTGTGGTGCAATTCCTGCTGATCTATTGGAAAGTGAGTTGTTTGGTCACGAAAAAGGGGCTTTTACGGGGGCGATCAGTACGCGTAAGGGGCGTTTTGAACTGGCTGAAGGCGGCACACTGTTTCTGGATGAGATCGGTGACATGAGTTTGTCGATGCAGGTGAAGCTGTTACGCGTATTGCAAGAGCGTGTATTTGAACGCGTGGGCAGCAATAAAAGTATCAGTGCCAACGTTCGCATTCTTGCTGCAACCCATCGTGATCTGGAAAAAGCAATTACGGACGGTAGTTTTCGTGAAGATCTCTATTATCGCTTGAATGTATTCCCCATTGAGATGCCACCACTGCGTGAGCGTATTGAGGATATCCCGTTATTGGTAAATGAATTGATCGCCCGCCTTGAAAATGATGGCAGCGGCACCGTGCGCCTGACCAATGCAGCGATGATTACGTTGTGTCAGTACGAATGGCCCGGCAACGTGCGAGAACTGGCTAATCTGATGGAGCGGTTGGTGATTATGTTTCCCCATGATCAGGTGAATATACATGATCTTCCCGCCAAGTTTCGTCAAGGTGATGATGCCCCGCTCGCTACGAATACAAATTTTGATATGTCGCCAGCCATGATTGAGATGAATACAGCGTCGGTCTCTCCCCGTTTGCCTAAAGATGGAGTGGATTTGAAAGAGTATCTGGCTCAGCTGGAGCAAGATCTGATTACTCAGGCGCTTGAGGAAGCCGACGGCATTGTTGCTCATGCTGCAACCTTGCTGGGGCTGCGCCGTACAACACTGGTTGAAAAAATTCGCAAGTATGAATTGCAGTCGGCACCTTCGGTTTAACTGCCAGTAAATTGACAGTGTGCTATTTGTTTTTTCTAACTCGGTGATTCTTCACTGAATATTTTTCTGGTACGCATCTTGCTTTCATAATCTATAACGAAATATGAGATGCGCACTATGAGTCGATATGAGTCTAATCAAGCTTCGATCCTGCAAGAAGATTGCATTGCTTTCAATCCAGCTGCAAACAGGCTGAAAGTTTCTGAAGATTTGCACGGGAATGATGCCGAGCTTATGTATTCGGTATTCGAATCATTGCCCGGTGGTGTTGTGGTGCTGGATGGTGAAGGCTGTATACAGGCATACAACATTGCCTCACAAGCATTTTTTGATGAAATGTTATTGGGCGAAAAATGGAATGATGTTATTCAACGGACTTTTGCGCCTGACTTTGAGGATGGTGCTCATGTGCAACTGCGTAATGGCCGTTCGCTGACAGTTTCAACCTGTCCTTTGCCATCAAAGCCGGGTCAGATTTTACTTTTTAATGAGGTGACTGAGGCTCGGTTACATGAAGATGAAGCGCATCAACATGTGCCGACAGCGATTGACGAAGCTTCTGGAATGGTGGCAGTGGATCACACCAGCCGTGAATTGATGGCGTTAGCTCAACGTGTAGCTGTGAATGATGTGACGGTGCTGATTTGCGGTGAAAGTGGTGTTGGAAAAGAGGTGATGGCACGCTACATTCATCAAAATTCCAAACAGGCTGAGGGGCCTTTTGTTGCCATTAACTGTGCGGCCATCCCTGATAATATGCTGGAAGCAACCCTGTTTGGTTATGAAAAAGGTGCTTTTACAGGGGCGCATCAATCATCACCCGGTAAATTTGAGCAGGCGCAGGGAGGAACGCTTTTGCTGGATGAAATTTCAGAAATGGCGTTAGAGCTGCAGGCAAAGTTATTGCGTGTATTGCAAGAGCGTGAAGTTGAGCGGTTAGGTGGGCGCAAAACAATTGCTTTGAATGTAAGAGTATTAACAACCTCCAATCGTGATATGAAAGCAGAGGTTGCAGCGGGTCGTTTTCGTGAAGATCTGTTCTTTCGTCTGAATGTATTCCCGCTACTGATGCAGCCTTTACGAAAACGAACCGGTGATATTTTGCCGCTGGCTCAAAAAATTCTGAAAAATCTTGCAGAATCTAACGGTTCTGCTGTTCCTGTATTAATGAAAGAGGCTGAAAAGTTGCTGTTGAAGCACCATTGGTCTGGCAATGTTCGTGAGCTAAGCAATGTATTGCAGCGCGCCATGATTTTAAAGGATGCAAAGACAAATAAAATAAACGCCAATGATTTACAGATTGAATTGTATGGTTCATCTGAAGTTATGGTTTCTATTGATGATGTCGATAAAAAAGATAAATTAAATGAAAACCTTAAGAGCCATGAGCATGATTTAATTATTGATGCGCTAAAAGATGCAATGGGTGATCGCTCCATTGTTGCTGGAAAATTAGGGATTAGCCCACGCACATTGCGCTATAAACTGGCAAAAATGCGCGAACTGGGTATGGCGGTTTAGAACCAAAGGAAGGAAAGTTATGAGCGAAATAGACAGTAGTCAAATGTTGTCGCAATTGCGCAGTATGGCGGCACTCGCACAAGGCCAGAATGGTGAATCTGCTTCTGTTGGAAAAACCACTGATTTTTCTGCGTTATTGGGTAATGCCATCAATCAGGTCAACCAAATGCAAAAAACAGGTGGTGCATTGGCCAAAGCATTCGATGCGGGAGACCCTTCTGTTTCTTTGCCGGAGACGATGGTTGCAATGCAAAAATCAAGTATTGCTTTTGAAACGATGAAGCAGGTACGGAATAAAATGGTCTCTGCTTATCAGGATATTATGAGTATGCCGATTTAATGGCTGAAAATAAACAGGGTGCTTTAGTCGCTTTTCAGGGGTTGAATAAACTCCCTGTATTACGACAAGTGGGTTTAATGGTGGGGCTGGCAGCGAGTGTTGCTATTGGCGTTGCGGTTGTGCTGTGGTCGCAATCACCAAACTATCAGCAGCTCTATAGTGGCTTGTCTGAAACTGATATGGTGTCTGTGACTGCCTCGCTGGAAAACAGTGGTGTTGATTTCAAAATGGTGCATGGTTCGGGCGCGGTTCTAGTGCCCGCAGATCAGCTGCAAAAACTAAAACTGTCGATGGCATCGCAAGGTTTACCCGTGGGCAAGACGGTTGGCTTTGATATTCTGGATCAGGAACAAAGTTTTGGCACTAGCCAGTTTATTGAAAAAATACGTTATCAGCGTGCATTGGAAGGTGAGTTAGCGCAAACGATCTCATCAATACGTCAGGTCAAGTCGGCACGTGTTCATTTGGCGCTCCCTAAACAGTCCGTTTTTGTGCGTGACCGCAAACCTCCTTCGGCCTCTGTTTTTGTGCATTTGATGTCGGGTAGAATCTTGCCAGAAGATCAAGTGGCGGCGATTACACACCTGATAGCTTCGAGCGTGCCTGATTTAACTAACGACAATATCAGTGTGACAGATCATAAAGGGCGATTGCTGAGCTCTAAAAAACGTTCGATAGGCATGGAGATGAACTCCGAGCAATTTGAATATAAGCATCGTCTGGAAAGTTATTATATTAAACGTATTGAAGAAATTATTTCGCCTATGGTGGGTCTTGAGGGGATTAAAGCTCAGGTGACGGCGGATCTTGATTTTACTGTATCAGAGCTGACTGAGGAACGTTTTGAACCGGATCAAACGGCAATACGCAGTGAGCAAATTACTGAACGTCGTACACAGGGAGCCGATGGTGTGGGCGGTGTTCCGGGTGCGCTCACTAATCAGCCACCGGAAGAAGCTGTTTTGCTCGATGGTGCTGCGGGAGTGGCTGGAGCGGTTGGCGGTGCAGGAAATAGTGCATCCAATTCAAGTCATCGTTCCGTGCGTAATTATGAACTCAATAAAAAAGTGAGCCATACACGTAACCCGACAGGAACGGTGCAGCGTCTGTCGGTTGCGGTATTGGTTGATGAACGTAACGTTACTAATGAGGAGGGTGTGGTTGATAGCCAGCCATTAACTGAAAATGAGATCGCTAATATTACAACTCTGGTCAAAGAGACTATTGGCTTTGATGAAGCGCGAGGGGATCGTGTCAGCGTGGTGAATGCCTCTTTTTATGTGCCAGAGATTGAGGTTATTGAAGAGCCGGGATTGATGGATAACCCGATGTTAATGGAGTGGGGGAAGCAGTTGTTGGGGTGGTTGATGGTATTGATTCTTATTTTTACTGTATTACGACCTGTATTACGTTCATTGGCTGAAAAAGGTGTGGCCCCTCCCATTGCTGCTGTGGCGGCGTTACCTGATGGAAGCAGTGGAGCTATTGCTCAGTTGGAGAATAGAGCTGCTGGAGCAGTTCCCAAAGAGTTGCCCCCGAGTGCTTTGGATAACAACATGGCGGCAGCAAAAGCCATCGTTGATCAGGATCCAAAACGGGTGGCACAAGTTGTGAAAGACTGGATTTCTGAATAATGGCAGAAGAAGCATTAAATTCATTAGAAAAAGCTGCGGTTTTATTACTTTCTCTCGGTGAAGAGAGCGCTGCGGAAGTGATGAAGTTTTTAGGGCCAAAAGAGGTGCATAAAATAGGCTCTGCGATGGCTGAAATGAGAAAAGTCAGTAAACCTCAGGTTGAGCAGGTCATGGAAAATTTTTTGGTGGCGGCTGGTAATGAAACCTCCATTGGTATGGGAGCCAATGATTATGTGCGTAAGGTGCTTGTTTCAGCATTGGGTGAAGATAAAGCCGGAAATTTGGTAGACCGTATTTTAATGGGTTCTTCGGTGACTGGGCTAGAGCAATTAAAGTGGATGGACGCACGCTCTATTGCTGAAGTGATCCGTCTGGAGCATCCGCAGATTATTGCCATTGTGCTGGCCTATCTCGATTCAGATCAATCGGCTGAAGTGTTGGCGCAATTCCCCGATCGTGTTCGAGACGATGTGGTGATGCGCGTTGCAGCATTGGATGGGGTACAACCCGCCGCACTTCATGAGCTTAATATGATTATGGAAAAACAGTTTTCTGGTGGCAATAATGTGAAATCCTCAGCTTTAGGCGGGGTGAAGTGTGCTGCTAATATTCTTAACTTTGTAGAAGGCAGTGTTGAAGAGCAGGTTTTGAACCATATCAAAGAAGCGGATGAAGATATGGGGCAGCAAATTCAGGATCTCATGTTTGTTTTTGAGAATTTGAAAGAGCTGGATAATCGGGGCTACCAAACACTGTTGCGTGAAATTTCAACAGACTCTCTGATTTTGGCGCTAAAAGGAGCCGATGAAGAGATTAAAGAAAAATTTATTGGCAACATGTCAAAACGTGCAGCAGAAACTTTGCGTGAAGACCTTGAAGCTAAAGGAGCTGTTAAATTGAGCGAAGTAGAAGTGGCGCAAAAAGAAATTTTATCGATTGCCCGGCGTTTGGGTGAATCGGGTGAAATAAGCTTGGGCGGTAAGGGAGAAGAGCTTGTCGGTTGATGATAAAAAGCCGGTTTCTCGTTTGATGACGGCGGACGGTTTTGGAGCAGTTCAACGCTGGGAGATTCCTGCTGTAGGGGGAGCTATTGTCGAAAAACCAGAGGATGAGCAAGAAAACTCTATTCAAAAACTAGCACTCCGGCAAAAAAAACCAAGTCAACCAGTGACTGCAGGTCAGGTTGAAAAAATCCAGAAACAGGCCTGTCAGGAAGGGTTTGAATCAGGTAGAAAAGAGGGGCTGGAAAAAGGCAAGAAAGAGGGATATGAGTTCGGAGTCAAGCAAGGTCAGGCCGAATCTAAAGAAAAAATCAAACAATTTGAGAGTATTCTGAAAACGCTCAGTGCGCCACTGTCGCAGTTGGATGATGCCGTTGAACAGGAGCTTTTATCACTGGCCGTTGCAGTTTCACGGCAAATTATTCGTCGTGAATTGAAAACTGATCCGGGGCAAGTGATTGCAGTGATTCGGGAAGCGGTGGGTGCTTTGCCACTGTCGGATGCAAAAATACGCGTATTTCTTCACCCTGAAGATGCTGAATTAGTGCGTAAAGCACTGACGATGCCTGAAAACGATCAGGCTTGGCAAATTGTAGAAGACCCCGTGCTGTCTCGTGGTGGATGTAAGGTGGTGACAGAAACGTCTCAGATTGATGCCAGTCTGGATACGCGTTTGGCGACGTTGGTGGCGACTGTGTTTGGTGAAGGCCGCCAGAATGACTGAGGCAGCTGATCGTCGGGAAACTTGGCGAGCACGTCTGAATGCATGTCGAGAGCGTGTGCAAAAAACACCTTTACTGGTTGTTGAAGGCCGTTTGACGCGTATGGTGGGTCTTACGATGGAGGCGGTGGGTGTTCAAGCTGCGGTGGGTGAGCGCTGTTTGATACGTGACTCTTTGGGGCGCGCCATCGAAGCGGAAGTGGTGGGTTTTTCGGGTGAAAAAACTTACTTGATGCCGACGGAGGAGATCAATGGTGTCGTACCCAATGCCCGTGTAACTCCAACGGGACGCATCAGTGAGGTGGCGGTTAGCCATGATATGTTGGGGCGTGTTTTGGGTGGAAACGGCGAGCCACTTGATGATAAAGGGCCATTGAAGTCAGGAAAGTGTGTGCCACTGACCGGGCGCTTTATTAACCCGCTGGCGCGTGATCCTGTGCGTACGCCGCTGGACGTGGGAGTGCGTGCGATTAATGCGCTTTTGACGGTCGGGCAAGGGCAGCGTATGGGGTTGTTTGCTGGAAGTGGTGTGGGTAAAAGTGTGCTGCTCGGTATGATGACGCGCTTTACCAAGGCGGATGTTATTGTTGTTGGACTGATTGGCGAACGTGGCCGTGAAGTCAAAGAGTTTGTCGAAAATATTTTAGGTAAAGAAGGTATGGCGCGAGCGGTGGTGGTTGCCGTGCCTGCCGATCAATCCCCGTTGAAACGATTGAATGGCGCGATGTTGACCACCAGTATTGCAGAGTATTTTCGGGATCAAGGGCTTCAGGTGTTGATGCTGATGGATTCACTGACACGTTATGCGCAAGCGCAGCGTGAAATTGCATTGGCGATTGGCGAACCCCCTGCGACAAAAGGTTATCCGCCTTCCGTATTTGCCAAATTGCCAGCGCTGGTCGAGCGAGCGGGAACGGGTGGTATTGGCGGTGGTTCTATTACTGCATTTTATACGGTTCTGACCGAGGGTGATGATCAGCAAGACCCGATTGCAGATTCAGCGCGAGCGATTCTTGATGGGCATATTGTACTTTCCCGGCAAATTGCAGAAACAGGGCAATACCCCGCGATTGATGTTGAAGCGTCAATCAGTCGGGTGATGACAGAAATTGTGACACCCGAGCACCAGCAACAGGCTCGCCGTTTTAAACAGATCTACTCCACCTATCGGCAAAATCAGGATCTGATTAATGTGGGCGCGTACACGCAAGGCAGTGACCCACGAATTGATGAAGCGATTGTTTTTCAGCCACGCTTACGCTCTTTTTTAGAGCAGGGTATTCATGAAGCGGTAGATTATGAGACCAGCACACAGGGCTTGCATACATTAATAAAATCATCCGAATCAGAACCAGCGAGTGATCATGAAAAAGTCTAAACGGTTATCAAAAATTGCATCATTGATTGGAGGCCAGGAGCGTCAAGCGGCTGAAGTAGTGGGTGAAGTGCAAAAGGTGGTGAATGAGCGCAGTGCGCGTTTTAATGAATTGGAGAGTTATCGTGATGAATATATTTCGAGCTTTCAATCAAAAGTCGGTGGTACATTGAATGTGACGCAATTGAATGACTATCGCGCATTCACTGTCCGATTAAATAGTGCAGTTGAGCAGCAAAGGCAGTTGTTAAAGCAAAGCCAGGCTATATTGGAAGAAAAAAAGAGAGTGTGGTTTGAAATACGCAACAAATATCAGTCGATTGAAAAAGTGGCTGAGAAGAGCCGTGATGTTGAGCAGCTCAATGAGAACCGTCAGGAGCAAAAAGAGGCTGATTCCAGAAGCTGCACGTCTAAAAGGTGGGAGTGTATTTGATACACTCCCGGCTTATTTTATTGTTCCAGATTTTCCAGAGCTATTGTGTATGTTCCTGTTTCGTTTGAACCGCCAATAACAATAATGGAAAATAGCTCCCCAGTGAAAACGTCAAATTTTTCTCCGTTAAAGGCAACAAGATTGCCACTATCAGTAAATACACCGCTGATAATTCCATCAATTGAGTCTGAGCTGATGGATACCATTGCTGTGCCTGATGTTGTTGCTGTTACTTCATACATATCAACATAATATCCATCATCTGACTGTACATCACTTGTATCAAGCTCTCCTGAAATGGTGTTTTTTGAACCCTCAGGAGCTTGATGAGAACAAGGTAGGCTACTATCCTCTTTGAGCGTTAATTTATCGCCATTGATCTCTCCAATACAATATTTTCCACCAGCACGAGTTGGGCGAAAAATTTCTATAGGCAGAGGGTTGTCAAGGTTGTCACCAATGTTTTTTTGTAAAATATCACAGTATGTTTTTAATGAATAATTATCTGCATCATCTAACAGGGTATCTTGAACTTTAATAATGAGGTCTCCTGGTTGCATGCCTATTGCCTCAGCTTTACCATCACTTTGTACGCTGATAACCCGAACACCTGCGCTCTTGCCAGTGGCTGGGTTAATATCAAGGAAACTCCAAATTCCGATTGAAAAAATATCTTCTCCAGAGGTGATCATTTTTTCGATATTTTTTCTTACTACACTTGATGAAATTGCATATTTACGATTGTTGTCTCTGGGATCTGCTGCATAGTTAATACCCACGACTTTCCCCGTATCCAATTCAATAACAGGGCTGCCAGAGCTACCACTAGAGATTGCGGCATCGTGGATAAATCTGTCCGCATCAATCATGAAGCTACTATATCCCTGCTGGACTGTATTAATGGTACCGCCAAAATACGAATAGCTATTATCATGATCGCTGATTTGGGTGTTTGCAGCAAAACCACCGGTTCCTATTATCATTCCAGCTCGCAGATCTCCTTGGTACCAATCCAGCCCTGAATAAGTTGCTGCATTAGCTTCTTCAAGTTTTATTACAGCCAGATCAGCACATTCAGCGACCGCAACATGAGTCGCTGTGCCTGTAAAGCCGCCAAACCCTGCTATTTGCAGTGTAGAATCAGCACCGCTTACAATATGATTATTTGTGACAATATATCCATCGTTACCAATAAAAAAACCACTGCCTGTCCATTCCCTATCTCCAGCGCTGGCTCTGATTTTTACCGCAGATTTTTCGAGGTCAGATTTGATTTCACTGTCCTTGTTTGGTTCATTGACATAATCCTCATGACCGCATGCACTCAAGAGTACAAAAGGCAATAGAAGCATAAATTTCAATAAGGTTTTCATAATTTACCCTTGTTGTTCTCTAATTATAATAATTGTATGCAGCATGAGTGCTGCACTACAATATCTCTGTAAAATTTGCCTTGTAAATTTATAAATCCGGGTTAAATAACATTTAGCCACTGTGTTTTAATATGATCCCAGCTGTAGTTTTGAATGGCAGGTTCGTTTCGTTTGGGAAGTGGGGTGTTATTTAGATACTGTTGCAAAATATTTTGTAGCTGTTCTCCCCAGTGTTTTTCGGCAGAAATAAGATAACCTGCGCCTGTTTCCTGGATAATATCAGCAATGGCTGATTGGCTGGGGGCAATGGCGAGTATCGGCTTTCCTGTGAGCAAGTAGTGCGGCAGTTTCGAATGAACGATTGTTTGACTGACAGGCAGGTCTTCGAGTACCAATAACATAAAGTCACACTGAGCAATAATGTTGAGGCTGGTGGTGTGATTAAAGTTACCGTGAAATTGCAGGCCATATTTTTCTTGGTAAATTTTGGATTTTTTTATAACGGTTTCTGGCAAGCCTCCGCAAATATGCAGATCAATATCCAGCCCATTAATTTTGCTGTATTCAATGGCTTCGAGAACTTTTTCGCCAGGGACCTTGGGAGCTTTGAATAAATTTCCAAGAAAGCCGATCGTGATTGTTTTCGGGGTTGTTTTGGCTATTTTTATTTTTGTATCACTATTTTCCGATAGATCTTCATTATGAAATGGATGTGTGATGGCGATGACTTTGTCTGGAGGGACGTTGAACTGATTTTCAAGCACCTTTTTGGCGTATTGATTCGTTGTAATATTGATGTCTGCTTTAGCAAATGTTTCTGACTCGGTTTTAAGTAATCTGTTTTGTTGCCATTTTGGTGTTATAGATGCGTAATTTTTATCCAGGCTCCAGAGATCCTGCCAGTCCATAATCCATTTTATCTCTGGAACTTGTTGTTTTAGGTATAAACCCAGCAAGCATAAAGCGTGGCTTGGTACGCATGTGATCAAACAAACTTCAAGTCCTTGCTCCAAATCTTCTTTGACTTGCTGGAGTAATATTTTCTTTGCAGCAGAGACGTATAAAATGGAGGCTGACGGGAAAAAAACTTGTTGTTCGATGCATTTTTTAAGTTTATTGAGCCCAAGTAGGCGCAATATGCCGACGGGGTTGATGTAAGGGGTAATATTAAGGCTATCTTTGCCATCTTGCCCTTTTGTAGGACAAACAAGAACCATTTTTGAAAAATGATCTTTAAGACTGAATATTCGGTTAACACGTTCGTTAATTCTATGCCGCTGTTGTGAAGCAACAATATAAACGGATTTTTTACTTGTTTTCAAAGTTTCACTCCCCAATGTTATTGAAAATAACTGAGTGGTTGGCGCTGTTGCCACATTTCATTGGCTTGTTGAATGGCCAAATCCGGAGTGCTGGCTTTATCCAGTAATCGAAGAGCAATTGCGGTGGTTCCTGTAATCGCAGCAATACCGTATTCATGATTAATATCACCCCGCCAGACTTGCACCAATTGATCTGAGTCCATTGTGGAATCTTTTAGGTGACGTCTCTCGAAAAGCGCTGGCCACTTCTCTGTTGACATGGTGCCGTGGTGAGAATAAAACACTTCACAGGAATCGTCCGGATTACGTTCAGCTTCGCCGCCTTCGCCTTTAATGACGGCGATGTGAGCCTGATTGTTGAGTGTGCAGGCCTTTTGATGGATCTCTCGATATCCGGGGTGAAATGTACCCAGTATGGAGTGGGGGGCGCTCATTGGGTTGAGTGAACGTACCAATGTATTGACGGGGGAGCGTAGTCCAAAGAGTTCACGATAATTAATGATTTCTTTTAAAACAGGGTGGAAATCTTCCAGACGAATAAATGCAAAGCCTGTTTTTGCTATATTGTCAGAGGCTTCATTCAGTGAATTGCTGGGCACAATACCGAGTGATTTCAGAGCATCTTCGGGATATATGCGGTGGTCTTTGATGCCTGCTGTGCCGTGCATTAATATCTGGATGCCATTTTGGGCAAGTAACAGTGCGGATAACAGATACCAGGGAAGTTGGCGGCGTTTTCCCGCATAAGTGGGCCAGTCTAGTTGAATTAATGCATTGGATGGTGCTGAAATTGTTTGACGTGCGGCCTGTATAAAACCTGCCAGCTCTTCCGGGCTCTCTTCTTTTACGCGGAGCAGCATTAAAAAAGCCCCTAATTGTAAGGGTTCTATTTTTTTTTCAAGAACAAGAGACATGGCCTCATAAGCTTCTTGCTGTGTGAGTGAGCGCGAGCCCTTTTTTCCTTTGCCAAGTATCTGTATGAACTTTGCGAACTGGAGTTTGGGGTCAATCATATGTGTAATAAAAAACCCCGTCATGACGGGGTTCTCATAGAGATTAATTTATATGGAAATTAATCATCACCATTAAAAAAGCCAAGCAGTTGTAACAGGCTCAGGAACAGATTGTAGATGCTGACATACAATGTAACAGTCGCCATGATGTAGTTGGTTTCCGCACCCTGAACCATTTGACTGGTTTGGTACAAGATTAAACCAGACATTAATAGTACAAACATTCCTGAAACTGCCAGAGAAAGCATAGGCATTTCAAAAAACATGGCACCTAATCCCGCAAGAAAAGCGACGATGATTCCAACCATCAAAAAACCACCCATGAAGCTGAAATCTTTACGGCTTGTAAGTGCGTAAGCTGAAAGGCTCAGGAAAATAGCGCCTGTTGCACCTAATGCAGTCATAACAGTTTGAGTGCCGTTAGGCATGCTCAGGTACGAGCTTACGATAGGCCCTAGTGTGAGCCCCATAAAGCCTGTTAAAGCAAATACGCTGGCAATGCCCCATACGCTGTTTTGCAATTTATGTGTTAAAAATAACAGCCCGAAATAGCCTACCAAAGTGATGATAAGGCCAGGGTGAGGAAGGTTCATCACCATGGATAAACCAGCGGTAAACGCACTGAATAATAGTGTCATGGAAAGCAACATGTAAGTGTTACGAATCAGCTTGTTTGTTGCAAAAGTGATGCCTTTGCTTTGTTCAATCGACGGCGTATATTGAGCCATGGTATCTCTCTCCATAAAGTTTATGTTGTAGCGCAGTATATTTTAGTAAGAAATGAAAATCTATAAATTTTAGATATATTTTCGGGTTATATTCTGAACTCTTTAATGTATTGACAATATTTTCCAAGAAAGTTCTGGATTTTTGTGATTGATTTCAGTTAATATCCGCGCACTCGGTCGCAATGATTGGGTTATTTTAGGAGAGGTGGCTGAGTGGCCGAAAGCGGCGGTCTTGAAAACCGTTGAGGGTTTATCCCCTCCCAGGGTTCGAATCCCTGCCTCTCCGCCATATATTTATGGTATTAATAAGTCCTAAAACTGATCTGGGTTTTTGATCTCATTTTTATAGTTGAATTTGCCCTCATATTGTTGTGAAACAACATAACAGGCCCAAGAATGACTGAAATGAGGGCTTCAAACTCTTGGGCCTGTCGTTCGCACCCTTCTCTTTCCGACCTTAGAGCACACCACCAGAACATAAGTTATTTTTTAATAGAGTAAATATATTTCACTATCTGAGAGAGCAATATTAAATATTTTTATTTCATCTACCGCTCCCGACAAATTTTGTAACTGAGAAAATCCTCCTCCAAGGTAATCCTGGTCCTGACCAATAACTAACCCATTTTTCTCCACCAATAAAACAGCATCAGAAACAGAAATTTGATTTGCAGATTTTACGCTGTCAATAAAAAACACCCCTACAGAACCTTCCCTTCTAAATACAACAAAATGCCATTCATTATCTTCCACAGAACGTCCGCTGTATGAGTTTAAATATGTCTCACCCTTAATATCGACACCGAATCCATTTGGAAAATCGTAAAACAAATTAAACTCGTTATCTTGGTTTGAATTTGCTGCCCCAATAACATTATTATAATCTTCATTAATAGTATTAAATTTTACCCACAGACTAATAGTGAAGTCTCCAATTCCATTCATTATTCTATGAGGCAAATCTATATAATTTAAATCATCTATTTTGTATGCCTCGTTTAAATTATTTAATCGATCGGCAACTAAGGCAGCACCATTAACCACTCCATTATTACCATTACCGCTATTATCATCGACATTTCCAGAAA
This sequence comes from uncultured Gammaproteobacteria bacterium, assembly GCA_964468225.1. GTDB lineage: Bacteria > Pseudomonadota > Gammaproteobacteria > JAADGQ01 > JAADGQ01 > S141-38. The sequence continues at coordinate 227 of CAYXVC010000031.1, read as the reverse complement.
AAGAATAATGTGCAACAAGTCCGCCATTTTCACCGACATTTCCAGAAAAAGAACTATGTGCGACAAGCCCACCATTTTCAGCCGTACTACTATCCGACACTTTCTCATGAATACAACCGAGCAAAGAAGCAATACTAAAACACAACAATAATTTTGATATGAAACGCATGAATATTTCCCTATTTTTTTGTATAAAATTTTATATGAAGCTAAAATCTAAATATTTA
>CAYXVC010000030.1:0-21033 GCA_964468225.1 uncultured Gammaproteobacteria bacterium | reverse complement strand
CAGTTTAATAAAGCAATCGGCCTCAGTGGAATCACTTTAACCAAGCTCGATGGCACTGCAAAAGGCGGAATTATTTTTGCGATTGCCAAGAAAATGGGCTTACCTATCCGCTTTATTGGTGTCGGTGAAGGCATTGATGATTTGCGTGAATTCAGTGCGTCCGAGTTTGTAGACGCTCTATTCGAAAAGTAACATTTCAATGATTCAATTCGATAATGTCAGCAAGCGCTACGACAGCGGCCACGTTGCACTGGAAAGCATCAGCTTCCAGCTTGATGCAGGAGATATGGCTTTTTTAACCGGTCACTCTGGTGCGGGCAAGTCCACGCTCATGAAACTGATTGCCTTGATTGAACGCGCCAGCGGTGGGCAAATTGTCATTAACAACAAAAACCTGTCTCGTATTAGCCGCCGAGGCATTGCTCTCCATCGACGAAATATTGGTGTTATTTTCCAGAACCACAAGCTGCTTTATGACCGCACCGTATTCGATAATGTTGCGCTACCACTCATCGTCGCTGGCCACCATCACCACGACATCACCAGCCGAGTCAGAGGTGCGCTTGACAAGGTAGGTTTATTGGACAAAGAAAAGCTTTATCCAATTACACTTTCTGGTGGTGAGCAACAACGTGTCGGCATCGCACGGGCTGTCGTCCATAAACCTTCGGTGATACTCGCAGATGAACCCACTGGCAACCTCGACCCCGAACTTTCAAAAGAGATCATGAAACTGTTCCAGCAATTCAATCAGGTCGGCGTGACGATGCTTATTGCCACTCATGACCTCGAACTGGTCAAACAGATGCAGCAGCGAGTATTAACTCTGGAGCATGGCAAACTGATCTATAATTCACAGGTTGCAGCCGAATGATTAAAAACAGCCGACAACAAAACAAAGAGCGTCGACAAGCCAGTCCAAAACGTCGCAACACAAGGTCGTCAACTCAGGAAAAAAGCGAACGTCGTGCAAGCAGCACGTCAACCACCCGATTTATAAAAAAAACATCACTGTTACCTTGGGTACTCCGCCACCTTCAGGTCTTTTTTTATACACTGGGACAGATTTGTCGCCAACCATTTGCCAGTTTGATGACAGCCGCCGTCATTGGCATCGCCCTTGCGCTACCCACGGGCTTTTATGTATTGCTCAAAAACGTACAACAAGTCAGCTCATCTATGGATGATGTCACACAAATTTCACTTTTCCTGAAAAAGCAAATCAGTGAAAAGCAGGCTTTACAACTGTCCAGCCGTCTACAAAAAATGCAGGAAGTTGAATCCATACAGCATATCTCTCCACAGGAGGCGCTGGAAGAGTTTCGCCAATATGCAGGTTTCAACACCGCACTTAAAGTTCTCGATGAAAATCCGTTACCTAGCGTGCTGATCATTGATCCGATTGATCGTTTTGCGACCCCTGACACCATCGCTTCACTATTGGAACAACTGGAAGTAGTGCCCGAAGTTGAAATTGTAAGGCTTGATATGCAATGGATTAAACGCTTGAATGCGCTATTGGAAACCAGTCAACGCGGCGTTTTGATACTTGCAGCCCTGCTGGCCATGTCCGTTCCCCTGATTGTTGGCAATACCATACGCCTCGCCATCAACAACCGTCGTGATGAAATTGAAATCACCAAACTCATTGGTGCCACTGATGCCTTTATTCGCCGCCCCTTTCTCTATAGTGGGCTTTGGTATGGTTTGTTAGGTGGCATTATTGCGTGGTTACTGGTCACTGCCTCATTGGGTCTGCTCAGCGCTCCAGTCGAACGACTGTCACTACTTTATGACAGCACATTCATACTTCATGCGCTGGATTTTACAACCTCACTCAAACTACTTGCCATCAGCGCCTTATTGGGGTGGCTCGGCTCATGGCTGGCAGTCAGCCGCCACCTGCGTGCTATTGAACCAAGCTAGAAAATTGAACTTTTTCCGAGAATGTGCACTCTTATTGTTCGAGTGTTAATATAGAACCATAATAATTATATTTAAAGAAAAAGACTTGGAAACCGAAAAATTGATCGGCATTTTTCAAGTTTACTTAATTTAGTGGAAGAGGAATATTATTCTGTGAATCAATACATGGCTATGACACTACCCGTTTCAGCGGATAGTTTAGATGCTTATTTACGAAAAATATCTCATATTCAGGTGCTCAGCTCTGAAGAAGAGAAAGTATTAGCGTTACGACTGCAAAAAGATAATGATCTGGAAGCCGCGCGTGGCCTGATTATGTCGCACCTGCGCTTCGTTGCACATATTGCTCGCAGCTATAGTGGCTATGGATTGTCTCAAGCAGATTTAATTCAGGAAGGCAATATCGGTCTGATGAAGGCCGTTAAACGCTTTGATCCCAGCATGAATGTACGCTTGATCTCTTTTGCTGTGCACTGGATTCGTGCCGAAATTCATGAATTCATCTTACGCAATTGGCGCATTGTAAAAGTTGCGACCACCAAAGCGCAGCGTAAACTGTTTTTTAATCTACGCAAATCAAAAAAACGCTTAGGCTGGTTTAATCAGGAAGAGATCAATACCGTCGCTAAAGACTTGGGAGTTGCGCCTGAAGTGGTCGTCGAGATGGAGTCCAGAATGAGTGGTCAAGATACCGCTTTTGATCCATCAAACAGCGATAACGAAGACGCTTACACGACACCCGCCTCTTATCTGCAAGATAACTCTCAAGAACCTGCCGCTCGACTTGAACACGATGACTGGCAGTCGCATCACACCGGTTTATTGCATCAGGCGCTCAACCAACTGGATGAGCGTAGCCGTGACATTTTAGGTCGACGCTGGCTCACTGATAAAAAAACGACGCTACAAGAGCTGGCCGATAAATACCAAGTATCTGCTGAACGCATTCGACAGTTGGAAAAAAATGCGATGAAAAAGATCAAGCTGAATATGATGGAAGCTTAAAGCTTTATGGCAGTAATTCTCGGACAGCCTCCTAGTGATTACTGCCGTTCACCCTACTGTCTGTCAAAACAGCCACATCCAAGCAATCTGCAATACCACCAACATCTAATTGCTCCATCCAGGGTATCACCCCCAACAACGGTGCCTTTATACGCTGACTGATGGCTTCAATGTTTTCATGAGGCCTCAAGCAATCCTTATCCACACAATTAGCCACCCAACCTGCAACATTTAATCCATCATTAATAATCGCTTCATAACTCAAAAGTGCGTGATTAATACAGCCTAAACGAACACCAACAACCAATATCACGGGCAATGCCAACACATGTGCCAGATCTGCCACAGTTTCCTGATCATTTAGGGGCACTTTCCATCCACCAACCCCTTCAACCACAACATAATCTGTTTGAGATTCAAGCAAACGATAATTTTCCATGATTTTTTCACAACAGATCACATCATCGACATCAGATGCTGCTAAATGGGGTGCTATTGCAGGCACAAAGGCAAAAGGGTTCACATTTTCATACGGAAAATTTTGTGATGCCTGCTTCATTAACAAGCTCGCATCCTCATTACGCAAACCCTCTGACGATTCCCTGCATCCCGATGCAACCGGCTTCATCCCCGCCACACTCCATCCCCGCTTCCTGAGCGCAACCATCAACCCTGCACTCAGCCACGTTTTCCCAATATCGGTATCAGTCCCTGTTATAAAAAAGCCAGCCATAAAAAACCTTTTATTTTAAAAATTACAGACTATTACGGAAATGACGATATCCCATTAAAGTATGTAAAAAATGAGCTTACAATCAAAATAAAAAGGATACCACCTAATGAATATCAGACCTAAAATTACTGATAATCCGATGTATCAATTACTTCGGGAAGAAAATATCAAAGAATTTAATGTCCAGAGAGAAGGTGGCGAAAAACTCGACTTCAGCTATTGTGATTTTCGCAACCTTGATTTAAGAGGCATGGATGCAGAAGGCATTGATTTCAACCACGCCTACTTTCGTCAAGCAGATCTACGTGGCGTAGATTTCTCACAAAGCCGCATGGAAGGTACGAGTATAAACTCCGCACGAATCTCTGGCGCCTACTTCCCTCAGGCACTCTCTGCCGATGAAATCACACTTTCACTGCTCCACGGCACACGAATGCGCTACCACTATCATAAAGCGTAATATTTTCACTCGGCATGAAGGTGGTGCAAAGTAATTTCCGGTGGACAATTCAATCGCACTGCAACAACGGATGCGCCCACCCCGACGGAGGTATAACCCAACATATTTTTATATTTCCAGGCACCTGAACCCAAGGATCTTGGCAGATCCGAATCCAGAGTCAGTGGAATTTTCCCTGGCAGACAGATTTGACCACCATGGGTATGCCCACCCAGCAACACATTGAAATCAGCATGAGCCGCTTTACGGTAGATTTCAGGTGTGTGCGTCAGCAAAATTGAAAACTCATCATGAGGTATATCAGAGGCTGCTTTTTCAATATTATCCGCCCGAAAGTAGTGCGCATCATCAACGCCAATAAAATGAAGTTTCGCATCACCACGCTGAATAGTTTGTGACTCATTCACTAACATCGTAATCCCCATATCTTCAAGACCTGGCAACATACGTATTGTATCGTGATTACCCAACACACCTAAAACCTGCCCCTTCAAATGAATTTGCACACGCGCCATGCCCACTAGCGTGGCACCAAATGGCCCAAAAGTTTTGCCACGATAATCACCGGTCAACACGCAAATGTCGTAATCAATATCTTGCAATAGTTCGATCAGGCGAATCATCACTTCAGGGTTCATATCGACATGCATATCACTGATGTGGAGTATCGTATATCCATCAAATTCTGAAGGAAGTTCAGAAGAGTTGATATGGTTATGGCGAACTTCTATACGTTTACAATTACTGCGGGCACGCCAGTATAGCCCCGATAGTTTCAATGTATTGCGAATCAGGGAGTGCATCGAATACCAATTTTCAATATGAAAAAAATTGAGGCCATGACCAAAAACATGCGTATCATGATCATCTTCAATTCCAAGCCGCTGCCGTGCGTGCATTCGTCCCAGACGGCTCTCAAGCCTTTTAACAATTTCGTTGTTATCCATTAATTTCCCACTTAACAAAGGACTTACCGTAACCACCCCCACCCGGGGTCTCAATACTAAAAACATCACCCGATTTCATATCAACACAGCCGGATGAAGGGATGCTTTCATATCGACCATTTTCTCTCTTTATCCACTCTTTTCCAACCTGCCCGGGGTCGCCACCATTAAGCCCATAAGGAGCCACCTTGCGCCGATTGGCTAAAAGTGAGAGCTGCATATCCTGTAAAAACCGGATCTGACGTACCATACCATCACCCCCGAAATACTGGCCACCACCACCGCTATTTTCCCTAATCGAAAAAATTTCCAGACGCACCGGATAACGCAGCTCCAGTATTTCAGGATCGGTCAAACGTGAATTCGTCATATGGCTGTGTATCGCGGCAACCCCTGAATATTCCGGACCGGCTCCCGTTCCACCACCAATCGTCTCATAATATTGATAATGCTCATTACCAAATGTCAGATTATTCATTGTGCCTTGTGATGCTGCTTGAATATTCAATGCACCATAAATTGTATCTGTAATACATTGTGAAGTTTCAACATTACCCGCAACAACTGCCGCCGGGTAATGCGGATTTAAAAAACTATTTTCAGGTATATTAAGTATAACTGGACGCAAAAAGCCATCATTGAGCGGAATATCTTCATCAACCAAAGTTCTTAATACATAAAGTGCCGCCGCACGGCAGATTGAAGCAGGTGCATTGAAATTATTATCAAGCTGTGCCGATGTTCCCTCAAAATTTAGAACCATCGTTTCCTGATCTGCATCAATCGTCACTTTCAGACACACTTCAGCACCATTATCCATCGCATAACAAAACGAACCTTCAGAAAGTGTTGGCAACAGCCGTCGTACCGCTTTTTCAGCGGCATCCAGAATATGGCTCATATAACGACTGACAACATCAGCACCTGACTGATCACATAATGCCCGCAACTCTTGAATACCTTTTTGGTTTGCAGCAATTTGGGCACGCAAATCGGCCAGATTTTGCACTGGATTGCGTGCGACAGAAAACAGATCCAGCAATTCACCCTCTAAAAACTGACCATTTTTAACCAATGCGACGCAATCAAGCAATAAACCTTCTTCATCAATATGACGGCTATTCGCTGGCATAGAGCCTGGACTGATGCCACCAACATCCGCATGATGCCCCCGACTGGCCACATAAAAACGTATTGTCTGATCAATAAAAAGAGGCGTAACGACGGTTACATCGGGCAGATGCGTACCACCTGCATAAGGATTGTTCAGCGCATAAACATCACCCGGTTTCAACTGTGATCCAACTTTCTCGATTACCGCACGAATAGACTCCCCCATCGAACCCAAATGCACTGGAACGTGCGGTGCATTGGCAATGAGTTGACCTTCTGCATCAAATATCGCGCAAGAAAAATCCAGCCGCTCTTTAATATTGACGGAGTGCGCCGTGTTAGCCAGTGTTGCCCCCATCTGCTCGGCAATGCTTTTGAAACGATTATTAAATAATTCCAAACGCACTGGATCAACAGAATGGATATCAAGATCCTCTGAATGCTCTTGATAAACCGCACTCTGACGACTGAGTTCAAGATTGCCTATTTCAGTTAAGCAGGCCTGCCATTGAGGTTCGATCACAATCGTGCCCGTCTTTTCCAAAATCAGTGCAGGCCCTTCAACAATTTGTTTTTTTACCAAACTTTTTCGTTGATAAACCGGCACTTTCTGCCATTTCCCATCGGTATAAAGTGAAACGGTATCCAATGGTTTCAGTGGAACTTCATGTCGATTTTTACTCCAGCGATTCTCGATGGATTCTTGAGCGGCAATAAGCTCAACACTGATACTGGAAACCACCAAAGGTGTCTCTTTTAAAATAAAACCAAAGTGCTGTTGATGGCTCGCTTCAAACATTGCCTGAACCGAAGAGAGCTCATGATCAAAACCTACTTCTAACGCAGTATCACTCCCTTGGTAACGCAGTTGTAAACGTCGCTTTCGTTGAAAGTGAATTTGATTTTGCTGGCGCAATTTTTCCTGAAGAGGTACTTCCAGCAAAAGATAATCTTCTTCCAGAACCATTGCCTTTGAAAATAGCCGCTCTATTGTTTGATCCTGCCGTTCACGAATTTCGGCCAAGCCCATTCCAAAAGCAGATAACACACCCGCATAAGGGTGCAACAATATTTTACGAATGGAGAGCGCATCAGCGACCTGACAAGCATGTTGCCCGCCCGCGCCACCAAAGCAAGTCAGCGCATAGTCGTTTAGATCATAACCACGCTGCACGGAAATTGTTTTAATCGCATTCGCCATGTTGGAAACCGCAACTTCCAATGCACCCGATGCAATTTTTTCAACACTTTCTCCTGATTTTTCTGCCAAAGTTTGAAATTTTTCCTGTACCACCGATGGATCCAGAGGCAAATCAGCATGAGCGCCAAACACTTTGGGGAAATACTCGGGCTGAATCCGCCCCAGCAAGACATTACAGTCGGTCACTGCTAAAGGGCCACCACGGCGATAAGAGGCAGGCCCGGGATCAGCTCCCGCCGATTCCGGGCCTACGCGCAGACGCTCCTCATCATAAGAGACAATCGAGCCACCACCAGCTGCAACGGTATGAATAGACAGCATCGGCACACACATTTTCACACCGGCAATCTCTGTTTCCAGAGTGCGCTCATATTCACCCGAAAAATGAGAAACGTCGGTTGAAGTACCACCCATGTCAAAACCGATTATTTTTTGATACCCCGCCTGCTGTGACACTTTCACTGCGCCGACAATACCGCCTGCTGGCCCGGATAAAATGGCATCTTTGCCCTGAAACAGCTGAGCAGAAGTCAAACCGCCCAACGATTGCATGAATTGCAGATCAACGCCGGGCAGCTCTTTTTCAACCTGCTGCACATAATGACGCAACACGGGGCTCAAATAAGCATCCACCACAGTGGTATGGCCACGATTAATATATTTGATCATCGGGCTGACTTGATGAGAGACAGAAACTTGTGGAAAACCGATCAACCGAGCAATATCAGCAGCGGCTTTTTCATGTCGATTAAAACGATAGCCGTGTAATAAAACAATAGCTAATGAACGAACCCCCTGATCAAACAGAGTTTGCAGCTTTTTCTCTGTGTCCAGCCGATCCAGCGATTCAATCTCTTGTCCATCCACATCCAGACGGCCACTAATTTCTATCGACTGGCTATAAAGTGGCTCAGGACGATGAACCTCCAAAGCAAAAATATCAGGGCGATTTTGATAGCCGATATGCAATGCACCTCTAAAACCACGATTAGTGATAAGCGCAACCGCTTCACCTTTTCGTTCCAACAACGCATTCGTGGCCACTGTGGTTCCCATTTTAACTATTTTGATTTTTTCGACGGGAATCGACTGATCTTTTGCAACACCTAAAAAATAGCGAATACCAGCAATAGCAGCATCGGGATATTGCTCTGGATTTTCTGAAAGTAACTTATGGGTTCTTAATTCGCCATCAGGCAGACAGGCGACGACATCTGTAAAGGTTCCGCCACGATCAATCCAGAATTGCCACATAGTTTAACGTCCACCACTACGCAAGCGCCGCCGAAATTGCTCTAACGGAATATGGACGGGAGCATTCGCCTCCTGTTTTTGCTCCTCAGCATTAGCCAACCATGCGTGGCCGTATACAACTTCATAAGTCGCGGGCAACCGCCCCTCTTCATCACGAAACTGTTCATAAGCTGCCATGAGTTGCTTGATCTTTGCTGGGCGCGTCAGGGTGCGTGAACGACCTGAATTCACATTATGTGCGCCAATCACTTTCAAGTCTTTCATTAATGCCGTGACGGTATCATAGGTCAGTGTGATATTTTCCGTATCCAGAACCACCATTTTGAAACCCGTATTTTTCATGATGTCACCAATATCATGCATATCAATAAATGCATTGACGTGAACTTCATCATCCACTTCCGCCCAACTTTGACGCAACTCTTTCAACGTATCAGGGCCAAATGTGCTGAACATAACCAAGCCCTCCGGCTTTAGCACGCGTGAAAACTCGGTAAATACCTGTTTAAGATCGTTGCACCATTGAATCGTCGAACTGGAAAACAGCATATCGCTACTATTTGAGGCCAAAGGCAGTGACTCTGCATCACCGCACACCACGGATTGCCTCACCGCATGATCAGCATCAAATTTTTTATGCGCTTGCTGCAACATTGCCGGTGCCAAATCCAAAGAGGTGATATGCGCATCATCATACCGCCCTGCTAAACCACGACTTAAATAGCCCGTGCCCGCTCCGATGTCATAAATTTGCTCAGGTGAAACTCGCAAAAAATCCAACCGATCAAGCAGTCGTTGAGAAATTTCATGCTGCAATACAGCCGCTTCATCATAATGAGGTGCGGCACTGTTAAATGCCTGACGTACCAGCTCCTTATCTAGGTGATAGGAAGAATCAGAGGGAAAGTTCATTCAAAAAATCCGTTGTAGCATGAAGAAATTCAGCGGGATGCGAAATAAAAGGCACATGGCCTGCACCGCTTAAAACATCAATTCTAACATTGGCTAATAGTGGTTGCATGGCCTCGCCCACAGCAGCAGGCACTAATTGATCTCGCTCACCAAAAATCATTTGAACCGGGCATTTTATATTTTTCAAAACAGGCCGTAAATTTGCTGATTGCAAAATAGAGAGCCCACCTTTCAGCGCAGCGATCTCAGGCAAACCAAACTCAAATAACTGTGCACGTAACTGCCTCAGAGTTTCACGAGCATCAACAGAACCACGAACTTGCAGTGCGATAAAGCGATTTAACGTCGCCCGATCATCATCAAGCAATGCTTCTGAAAACTGAGCCAACACAGAAAGTTCCACAGCACATGGCCAGTCGCTGCTCTGAACAAACTGCGGCGTACTGGTAACCAGTGATAAAGCAGCAACACGCCCAGGCTCATTAAGCGCAATATATTGAGCAATGGTGCCACCCAACGACCACCCAATCCAAACTGCATTGTCTGGCGCAACCTCCAGCATCTGTTCTGCAATCGTTTCCAATGAATAGCATGAACCACTCCAGCCACTACGACCATACCCAGGCAAATCAAGCACTGTTACTTGATATTGCTTACATAGTTCATCAACCACTCCACACCAAACTCCTGAATGCATCCCCCAGCCATGTAGCAATACGACAGGCAATCCTTCTCCATCTGTTTTTTTAAAAATCATTAATTTTAAACCAATATTCTCAGTATCATGAATCTCTGAAATTGTACCGCATAAAAAATACGCATAGTTTAAAGGGTTACTTTGCACATAAAGTTCACGCCATTAAAACCTTTCTATAAAACAAATAATGATCTAGACTGTATTACTAGGGATTATCTTTTATAAAAATTAAAGGGATGAAATAAAACAACAAAAAAACAAATCTGAAGGGGTATAGCTATGATTAAGATATTGCTAAAAGGCTTCCTGCTGACGACTGCAATCATTATGAGCAGTACGGCATGGGCCAAACTACCACCCCCACCGGTAAACCAGAACCTTGGTATACCAGATGGGAGATTCGATGTAATGACTTTTAATACCTGCCTAGGCTGTCACGGAGATCCCGTTAACGCACCAGCCCCCGTCAAGATAGGCTATCTGCCTGACCGACATCACCTTCGAGTTGATACACCCATAGGCGAGTACACAGACTCACCTTTCCCCGACCTCTCTCCTGATGGTGATCATAAATGTATTACCTGCCATAAGGTTGATTGGGTCGTAGATACATCAAGACCTCTCGGTGGTTACTTCAAATTTGCAGAAGAGCCCACAGAACCTCTGTTTCGTGATTGTTTGAACTGTCACAAACAGACCGTTGATGATAATGGTAATTTGAAAGCCACTGTCCATCATTTGACGCAAAAAGCACAGCAGAAACTTTGTTATCAATGTCATGGCAGTATGGTTAATAATGCGACCGATGATCACCGGATTCCTGATCCGACTGCTGATAAAGCACGTAACTGTCACAGAGTTGACCCAACGGCCATTGACCCGGATAACCCTATTTCGACCGAGCGGAACAACTATAATATATCTATAGTTACACCATGGCCTGGCGATAATTATGATGATCCAGCCTGGAAAAACGTACTGCGGGATTTTTATTCAGAGTGCCCGGATATTGCGGAAATCTATCTTGAAGAGGGCGGACAATACCAGATCAACCCTCCACGTTACCGTTATGAAATGGATGGTGCTGGTGACATTACGGCAATATTAGTTCCCGACAATGAAGCAGGCGGTCGTCGCACAGGTAACTGTGAACATTGCCATTTTGCCGGTGACAATCCAGGTGATGCAGTTCAACCTAATACAGGCTTGGCAAAAGCTGATGTCGGCACCAACATGTCAAACCATCATGGTTCAGGTGTTGGTCAACCGGGAAGTGGATCAGTACATAGCTGTGATCTTTGTCATTCGCCTTCGGCTCCACCTGATTATGCCATCCGTGGCTGTGAGGTCTGTCATGGAATCAGTACCCTGCACGCGATTGAGTATGACGCAGTGGGTGATGGTATTGACCCTGGCAATGAAAAACCATTCATGGGTCACATCGGTAATGATATGAACTGTCGTGGTTGTCATCTTAACTTTAGAACTGGAAACGTAGCCGTAGCCGGCGCTCGTTCGTTAGACGGTGCGAATGGTTCTGAGTTTGGCGGACTTGTTGGGTATAACACACCTGTACCTTCTATCGAGTCTCTGAGTACTGCAGGAGCAATTGCGGGTACAACGACACCTATCACAATCACAGGCACAGGCTTCTACGCAGTTTTGAATACATCTTTTGGAATTAAAGAAGCGATCCCTCATGTTGAGCTGATCAATTCCAGTGGTGAAATAACCAAACTGGAGTTAGGAAGAAGTGATGTTACGGAAACGACTGTTCAAGTGACAATCCCTGCCACTATGCAAGCGGATACTTACGAGCTTTATGTCGTAAAAGGTACACGCTATACAGAAGACAAAGAAGGCCGTGATTATTCACAACAGTCTGGCACTCTGCCTTTCCTTATCACATACGATCCCACGATTGAATCGGTCAACTGTACTGATGGCACGGTCACAATCAGCGGCTTTGGCTTCGGTAGCATGTTAACCGCCGATAAGTACGGCAACGAAGGTTACGTGGATGGTGGAAGCCTAGTGGGCGTGGCTAGAGAAAGCTCAGCATGTTCCGTCGAATCCTGGACTAACACCCAGATTGTAGCCGATTGTGGTGAAGGCACAGGCACTGTCACTCTTGATAGTCTCTATGGCGATGCCTCTTCTAACGAAGCTTGCGGCAGCAGTACTGGTGGTCGACCTGACTGGTGGTCTCTATGGAGCTGGTTTGCTTCGTGGGGTTGGTCAGGACGTTAAACCATAACCTTGCTTGGCAAAGAGTGCTTTCTTTGGCTCTTTGTCAGGTGAATTAAACTACTTAAAGGGAAGGAGGCCTTAACAAAGCCTCCTTTTTTAATGCATATCAAAAAGGTCTGTTTATGTACAAAATATCTTTAGCTACCATTATTTTGCTTTTCATGACAACCACGGCTTATAGCAACAGCCCGATCATTGTCGCCAAAGTCAACGATGAGCCTATCTATGAGAAAGCGCTCACGGAATCTATAAATTTAAAATTTAATCACCGCAAAAAGTTTGGAGCAACAGCGGTAGATAATCAAAAACCCGAGATTGCTTATGCTCTGAAAATGCAAACTCTTAATGAATTAATTGACTCTAAAGCCCTCTATCAAGCAAGCCAAGCAGAAAAACTCTCCCCAAAAAAATTGGCTGAAATTGAAGAAAATGTTGACCAAAAACTACTCTCTTTAGCACATACCTTTGGCAGTGAAAAATCCTATGAGGAATTTTTAGCGACAAAAAATAGCTCATTAAAAGAGAAACGTGATTTTTTTAGAAGTACCTTTCTTGTGCAAGCCTATTTCAACAAACAGGGCTTGACCAAGCCAGACATTCCAGAAGCTGATATAAAAGCACTTTATGAGACACAAAAAAATGGCTTTAAAATTCCTGAGCAAGTGAAGCTGAGTCAGGTTTTTATAAAAGTAGATAAAGGCATCTCTCCAGAAGAGAAAAAAGAGATAGAAAAAAAGGCCAAAGAGGCACGTCAACTGCTCTTTGATGGAAAAGAATTTTCCAGCGTTGCTGAAACAATGGCTGAAAAAGAGAAATTAGAAGTCACGGGGGGCGAACGTGGCTTTATAAAACGTGGCACTCTGCCCAAAGAGGTAGACGATGTTGCATTTACCATCATGCCAAACATCATAAGCAACGTCATTGAGTCAACTTTTGGCTATCACATCTTGATGGTTACAGATAAAAAGCCAAGCACCTTCTCTCCTTACAAAAAGGTCAGAGACTTTCTTTTAACCTATTTAGAAAATGAAGTTGTTAGAAAAAATGTTGCTGAACATACAAAAATGTTGAGAGAAAAGGCTGATGTTGAAATTCTTTTGAAAAGGTAGAGTATATTTTCAGATCGTTATTTCATCATCAAATTAAAAATAATAAATGATGAGGGAGTTATTAAAATGAAGAGCTCAATGATATTAAAACAATTATTGCAAACAACTATATTTGTAATAATCATGGCAGCGGCAACAACAAGCTGGGCAAAACTTCCTCCTCCACCCGTCAACCAAAATCTTGGTATGCCTGATGTGAGACACACATCTCCAATGACCTTTTATACTTGTCTCAGCTGCCACGAAGAAGGGCGTCTACCATATCGTCACCATCTACGCACTAACACGCCCATTGATGAATATTCGGCATCACCTTTTTTTGAAGCCTCTACAGATGGCACACATCAATGTATTACCTGCCATGAATCCGACTGGATAGAAGATTCATCTAAACCCCAAGGTGGTTATTTTAAATTTATAAAAGAACCTACAGAATTAGAATTTCGCAACTGTATGAATTGTCACAAACAATCTATTAGTAGTCGTGGAAAACTGACAGCCACTGTCCACCATCTTACAGACAAAGCCCAGAAAAAACTCTGCTTTCAGTGCCATGGCAGTGCTGTAAACAATGCAACCGATGATCACCGTATTCCTGACCCGACCGCTAATAAATCACGTAATTGTCAAAAACTTAATCTGGATATCGTTGACCCAACGGCTATTGACCCAAACAATCCGACCCCAACTGAATCAAATAATTACAATATTTCACTGATTACACCGTGGCCAGGTGATAACTATGATGATATCGCCTGGAAAGGTGTACTGCGAGATTTCTATTCAGAGTGCCCGGAAGTTGCCGAGGTCTATCTTGAAGAGGGTGGACAGTTCCAGATCAATCCACCAAGTTACCGCTATGAGATGGATGCTGCTGGAGATATTACAGCAATACTTGTGCCCGACAATCTAACTGGAGGTCGTCGTACAGGTAACTGTGAACATTGTCATTTTGCCGGTGAAAATCCAGGCGATGCAGTTCAGCCTAATACAGGTTTAGCGCAAAGTATTATCAGCACTAACATGGCAAATCACCATAACACGGGGGTTGGCCAACCTGGAACCGGATCAGTACACAGCTGTAACCTTTGTCATTCACCCAGAGATCCACCGGATTATGCAATCCGTGGTTGTGAAATTTGCCACGCAATCAGTACTCTTCACTCGATTGAGTATGATGTTGAAGGTGATGGCATCACCCCAGGCCTTGAAAAACCATTTATGGGGCATATTGGTAGTGATTTAAACTGTCGTGGCTGTCACCTCAACTTTCGTACAGGAGTTGCATTACAGGAAAGCAATAACCGTACATTCAGAGCTCAAAACAATGACAGCGAAATCAGTGTATTTGGCGGACTGCCTGGGTACAACACACCGATACCTGACATAGAATCACTGAGCACCGTTGCAGCAATTGCAGGTACAGAAACAGCCCTCATAATCACCGGCACGGGTTTTTACGCAGCAATAAATACTCCTTTCGGTATTAAAGATGCGATCCCTCATGTTGAGATGATTGACTCCAAAGGAATCATCACCGAATTTACACTGGAAAGAAGTGATGTCACAGAAACAACGATTAATGTGACAATCCCTGCCACCATGAAGCCCGACATTTACGAACTTTATATTGTAAAAGGGCAGCGCTACACACAAGACAAAGAAGGGCGTGACTATTCACAACAAACGGGGGCTATACCATTTCTGATCACACCAAATGTCACGATTGACTCTGTCAACTGCAGCAGTGGCACTGTCACAATCCATGGCAGTGGCTTTGGCAACATGACCACTGCGGACAGATATGGCCGCGAAGGTTATATAGATACTCAGGGAAAAGTCGGGGTAAGTCATGGTGAATCAGGCTGTACGATCCAATCCTGGGAAGATAAAAAAATCATAGCTCAGTGTAATGAAGGAACGGATAACATCACTATAAACAGTATCTACGGTAAAGCCTCTTCTGATACTGAATGTGGTGGTGGTCGCCCCGATTGGTGGTCTCTCTGGAGCTGGTTTTCCTCCTGGGGCTGGTCCGGGCGCTAATCATAAATAATCAAGGCAAAATCATGATAAAAAAAATCCGTTATTTAGTTTTATTAGTACCCATAATCACTATTGGTATCTTAACTATTTCGCCATCAGGTTTAGCAATGATGGGGGGGAAAGACCTCTTTGGCAGCAATGTCACTGCAGCTAAATGCCGTGTTTGCCATGTCAAACGTTTTGAAAAAGGAGATAGCCCTTTAGCTGAATGGCTCCAATGGCGCAACCCTGATAAACATCACCTTAAAGTTGGCACAAAGGTTGAGTGCCCTACCGGGCCACCCGGCGCCGACTTAGGTGATGTTTATGACTGTACTTCTTGCCACCGTTTTGTTTGGGATAGTGAAACGGTTTCATACAAATTTGATGTTTTTAGAGACTGCCTCTATTGCCATAATGTAGATACGGTCACCGGCCCGCCAATGAGCAATCGCCACCCAATGATGGGGCGATCCTGCAATGTTTGCCATGGTATTACGATCTATGAAGATGGCACTTATGATTACACTAACAGTGGTGGTGGTATGGGCGGTGGTATGGGCCGTATGATGATGGGCGGAGGTGGCTGCTAATGAACACTACATTTATATTTAAACAAATACTGAGAATAGCCCTGCTTACAACTGCAGCAGGTATCATTCCTGCCTGGGCCAGTGTACCCCCACCACCGGTCAATCAAAACCTGGGCATCCCCGATGGAGTGCTGAATGATATGACCTTTCAGACCTGCCTTGGCTGTCATGGTGATCCTGTCAGCGCACCTGCTCCGGTTAATATTGGCTATCTACCCGATCGCCACCATCTGCGAGTTGATACACCCATCGAAGAATATACTGCCTCTCCTTTTGCAGGGGATTCACCCGATGGCACACATAAATGCATCACTTGCCATAAAGTTGATTGGGTGGACGATTCATCCAGACCCTTGGGTGGTTATTTTGAGTTTGCATTAGATCCGACAGAACCAGCATTCCGTGACTGTCTGAACTGCCATGAACAGAAAGATGGCATTGCCTCAGTGCATCACTTAACTCTAAAAGCACAAGAGGCTCAGTGCCCTCTGTGTCATGGAAGTTTGATTAATTTTCCTTATGGTGACCACTACATTCCTGATTACGACATCTCGTTCATCACACCCTGGCCAGGCGATAATTACGATACCAGCAGCCCATCAAATCAATTTGACCCTCCCATTGCTGATTATAATGGCCGCCGTAAAGGCAACTGCGAGCATTGCCATTTTTCGGGTACGGATCAAGTCACCGGCCGAGTTATACCTACCAACGAAGCAACCCACCATGGCACTGGTGTCGGTCAACCCAATAGCGGTTCCGTGCATGGTTGTGATCTATGCCATGATACAACGACTCCCAACCACACCATTCGTGGCTGTGAAAAGTGCCATGGTGTCAGCTCATTACACAATATCGAGTTTGACCGTAATGGTGATGGGATCACTCCCGGTGGTGAAGAGCCTTTCTGGGGGCACATTGGCAGCCCTGCTAACTGTCGAGGTTGCCACGGCAATTTTAAAGGTGCGAGCACTGAAGCGATATTACAAAGCGATAGTGGACCTATAGCTGGAAGTAACGTGGTACCAACATTCAGCCACATGGGAATGGGAAGAGGAATGGGGCATCGCTCTCGTAGCAGCAGAAGCCCTTCTACTGCTGCGCTCCGTACTACCAGGCAATTACCACAATCAGTAGATTCGAGAACGCTCTCTTTCACAGGCTCTGGCTTTATCAGTCAAGTGGCAAGCCCTGATGGCCCTGTTAAGATCATTGCCAAGCTAGTGTTAACCAATAAAAACGGTGAGACTTTTGAGTATGAACCCACACTATCAACGCCCACCGTGCTTGAGTATGTTTTACCTGAAAATTTAGAATCAGGCAGTTACGATGTGCATCTTGCTAAAAAATCCGTCGTAAGCCCTATTGCCAACTTAGTGATCAGACCTCAGATATCGGTCGATGATATCAGTTGTGATAACGGTGAAGTTGTAATCAATGGCAGTGGCTTTATTAGCCATCTGGATGCAGAAAATTCAGGCACGAATATCACAAATTCAAAAACATTAGAAAAGTGTAGTGTCGACTCCTGGGAAGATCACAAAATTATAGCTAATTGTGGTCTGGAGGCTGTTGAAAACATCCAGATCAATAGTATTTTTGGCGATACATTAGCCAATGCATCTTGTAAAAACAGCTCTAATGGCCGACCTGATTGGTGGTCTCTCTGGAGCTGGTTTGCTTCCTGGGGTTGGTCAGGGCGTTAGTGAAAACTATCATATAAATAAAGAGACTTGATCCTATGTTTAAACAACGATTAAAAATAGCCATATTGACAATAATTATGGGAGCAACTGCAAATACTTGGGCTAACATTCCACCGCCACCGGTCAATCAAAACCTGGGCATGCCCGATGGAGTGATGAATGATATGACCTTTCATACCTGTCTGGGTTGTCATGGTGACCCGGCCAGCGCACCCGCTCCGGTTAACATCGGCTATCTGCCCGATCGCCACCACCTTCGAGTAGACACACCCATCGAACAATACACCGCATCACCTTTTCCGGAAGATTCGCCTGATGGCACACACAAATGCATTACTTGCCATAAAGTGGACTGGATAACCGACCCTTCCAGACCTTTAGGCGGTTACTTTAAATTTGCACTGGAACCGACAGAGCCTGCCTTTCGTGACTGTATGAGCTGTCATGAGCAGAAAACTGGCATCGCCTCGGTTCATCATCTAACTAAAAAAGCGCAGGAGGCGCAATGCCCCCTGTGCCATGGCAGTTTGGTGAACTTTCCTTATGGTGACCACTATATTCCAGACTATCGAGCATCAATGATTACACCGTGGCCCGGGGATAATTACGATGACCTCACCGGCCCCTCGATTCTTTTTGACCCGCCCATTGCGGACTATAATAATCGCCGTACAGGTAACTGTGAACATTGCCATTTTTCCGGAACAGATATAGCCACAGGATGGCTGATACCCACCAATTACGAGACCCATCATGGCACCGGAGTCGGTCAACCTGATAGTGGTTCAGTGCATGGTTGTGATATCTGCCATGATTTCTCGCCACCCAATCACACAATTCGTGCCTGTCAAAAATGCCACGGTGCCGTCACATTGCACGCCATTGAGTTTGATGCAGAGGGCGATGGAATCTCTCCAGGTAGCGAAAAACCATTTATGGGGCACATTGGTAATAGCATGAACTGCAATGGCTGTCATATTAATTGGCAAGTGTCGGGAGGACTACCGAGTGGTGGCTTTGGTCCAGCACCTCAATCTAATGTGATACCAACTATTGATCATGTAGAAGTAAATCAAAATAATACTCGCAATAGCAGAAACATATCTGCTGCTCAGTCAATAGGTTCGAGAACACTATCCTTCACAGGGTCTGGACTTATCAGCATAATAAAAAACTCTGGGGATTCTATTACGATCATCGCCAAACTAGTATTAACCAATAAAGAAGGTCTATCTGTCGAATATGAACCCACCGCCTCAACGCCGACTACGCTTGAATTCATATTACCAGGGGATTTGGCTCCAGGCAGTTATGACGCGCATTTAGCTAAAAATTCTTTTAAAAGTCCCATTATTAACTTAGTCGTCAGACCTGAAGTGATCGTAAGTGATATTAGTTGTGATAATGGAGAAATTATTGTGAGTGGTAGTGGCTTTTCCAACCACCTTAATGTAGAAAACTCAAGCACCAGCATCGTTAACATAGCAACATCCAAAAAGTGTGATATCGAATCCTGGAGTGATAATCATATTATTGCTGACTGTGGTTCAAACGACATTGGAAATATCCAAGTTAACAGTATTTATGGTAATGCAGTAGCCAATGCGGCTTGTAAAAGCAGCTCTAATGGCCGTCCTGATTGGTGGTCTCTCTGGAGCTGGTTTGCTTTATGGAGTTGGTCAGGGCGTTAAAAAGCAGCCTGATGGTGTGCATTGAGTATTTAAAACATCCAATGCACACACTACTTTATGGCCTACTTCCTGTTTTTATAACTACGAAAACCTAATAGTGCTAACAGTACCCACAAACTTAAAGCACCGCCGCCTTTATCTTTCTTCACAGCTTTTTTATTGACTGTAACATTAACCACGCCTTCTGCTTCACCACCATTACCATCACTGGCGATATAGTTGAAACTGTCATTTCCGCTAAAGCCTGTTTTGGGAGTGTAGGTGAACGTGCCGTCCTCATTATTAACAACTGTGCCACCTTGAGCTGATGCACTATCAGCACTTTTAATACCGAGCGTATCGCCGTCATCATCACTGTCATTGGCCAAAACATTACCGGTAGTCACCGCAGTATCTTCGGTGGTACTGGCGCTGTCATTAACAACGACAGGTACTTTATTCTCAGTACCATTGACTGCATTGACTACAATATTAACGACACCCTGTGCTTCACCGTCATTACCATCAGTGACGGTATAGTTGAAACTGTCGCTTCCACTGAATCCCGCTCTTGGAATATAAGTGAACGTACCGTCGCCATTATTGACGATTGATCCACCTGCTCTTGATGTACCGTCCACACTTTTGATGCTTAACGTATCGCCGTCATCATCACTGTCATTGGCCAAAACATTACCCGTAGTGACAGCGGTATCTTGGTCTGTACTGGCACTGTCATCTACTGCAACCGGTATTTTGTTTATCGCACCTAACTCATACAGATAAGCAGCGCCCGCTGCTTTTTGCACTCGCTCCGATCCGGCATCCCCACGCATCGCTCCAGTCATAATATAACTTTCACTACCATCAACCGCAACGCTGAGACCAAACTTGCTATCTGCCTGGCCATCCGGGTGATTCAATCGACCTTGCTCTGTCCAATTACTTCCCGATCGGGTAAACAGGTAGATCGCTTCGGCGCCGGCACTTTCAAAATTAGAAGCGCCCACTACTACGGTATCACCTGCAATATCTACAGCATAACCAAAGTTATCTGCGGATTGAGCATCTGAAGCGGTGATTTTGCTTTGCTCTGCCCAGCTCTCTCCCGAACGTGTAAACAGATACGCTGACCCGGACTTGGAGCCTGCATCATCATTTCCGTTAGCACCAATTAGAATCGTACCACCATCTACGGCGACACTTCCGCCAAAATAGTCATCGGCTTCGCCATCACTCGCCACTAACAAAGCATCATAACCGGCATTCACCCAGCCTGAAGCAGGTTTGTTGTATACATAGACACTGCCTTGGGAACCTGAGGTGCCGAAGGCTCCTACTATGACTGTATTACCATCGGTATCCACTACTGTTCCGAACCGGTCATTTCCAATAAAACCTGCCACGCTCAGTGTGGCTTTGTGGCTCCAGT
>CAYXVC010000029.1:9232-21088 GCA_964468225.1 uncultured Gammaproteobacteria bacterium | reverse complement strand
ATATTTTTTTGCAAGAAGATAAACTTCTCGTGAACGCGGGCGGGACGATTTAGGTTTACGAATCACCACTTTCTGAAACCGGATTCGCAAATCTTGTAATAACTCATCAAAACCACTTCCCTGAAATACTTTCATCAGTAAATGACCGTCTTTAAAAGGAATATGGCTTAAAAAATCAACCACCAGCTCTGATAAATAGATCGCACGCGGCTGATCAATTGCAGCAACTCCGGTTATATTGGGGGCCATATCAGAAATGACAAGCCCTACTTGCGTATTACCCACGCATTTCAATAATTGATCCAATGTTTCCTGCTCTCGAAAATCGCCTTGAACAATATCAACATCAGGTAAACTGTCCATAGGCAGTATATCCGTGGCTATGATTCGACCTTGACCATTCAAAACATTAGAGACAACTTGCGTCCACCCACCGGGTGCTGCGCCCAGGTCAACAACTGTGACACCCGGCTTTAAAATAGAATCCCGTTCATTGATTTCAAGCAGTTTATAAGCTGCACGAGATCGATAACCCTCTTTTAGCGCTTGTTTTACATAAGCATCCGAAAAATGTTCTTTTAACCATTGCCCACTGCTTTTACTACGTGCCACAACTAATGTTTCTCATCACTTTGAGTTTTTGAAACTTTTTTTAATATATGTTTTGTTCTGAAAATAATCCACACCATTGCACTGAGACTATAAAGTCCGAGAAAAATAATTTGTAGAAACCCATTAAGAGCTAAACCGTCAAGTAGCAACCACAGCAGCCCAGCGATAATCAATATCACAATTAATTCCAATTTAACGGCATTTAAAGGGCTTGCAGCAACACTGAAGCCTTTAGTTTTGCATGTTATACTTTCGGAACTTATTTTTTGAGGCAACATAAAGTAATTAAAATTTAATGAAACAAATTAAAGAACAACAAAAGCGCTATTTACGTGGTTTGGGCCATAAGATGAAACCCGTCGTTTTACTTGGAAAGTCAGGCTTCAATGATCAGGTTTTTGAAGAACTTATCACTTCTTTGAATCACCATGAGCTTATAAAGGTCAAAATTAACGCTGAAAATCGTGAAGAACGCAAAAGAATTACAGATGAAATTATCAAACGATCCAAGGCATTGTTAATTCAATCCATTGGCAACGTCATATTGATGTATAAAAATAACCCTGATAATCCTCGTATAACTTTTCCTAAATAAAATCAAACACCGTATGAGATTCAAACCATACGGTGCATCTATATTTCTTAAAGATATTTAACTGATAAAATTTCATAAAAAACGATGCCGCCGGGTGTCGTGACCTCAACCTCATCGCCCTCTTCCTTACCAATTAATGCACGAGCAATCGGTGAACTCACAGAGACTTTATGCTCTTTGATATCAGCTTCATCCACACCGACAATCTGGTATGTGATTTTTTCTTCTGTCTCATCGTTGAGCAGTTCAACCGTCGTGCCGAAGACCACTTTCCCCCCCGCACTCAGTGTTTTTACATCAATGATTTGTGCATTCGATAACTTACCTTCAATATCAGAAATACGCCCTTCAATAAAAGACTGCTGCTCTTTCGCTGCATGGTATTCTGCATTTTCTTTCAAATCACCATGCGCTCGTGCTTCAGAGATCGCATTAATGACTTTAGGACGTGCGTTATGTTTTAACTCATTGAGTTCTTCGCGCAATCTTTCTGCGCCCTGAATGGTCATAGGCTCTTTATTCATGCTATGTCCCCTTTGGATTTAAGTTGTTTATGTAAGTCTTGCAGGCGATTAACCTCATCTGTTTCTCCATTTTCAAGCGCCAAACAGGTCGCTTCTGCGCACGAAATAGTGGTCATATAATTGACCTTATGCTGGAGTGCTGTCCGCCTTATTTCAAAAGAATCAGAGGCCGCCTGTTTTCCTTCCGTGGTATTTATTACAAGAGAAATTTCTCCATTATTAATCATATCAACAATATGTGGCCGACCTTCTCCGACTTTATGAACCTCCTCACACGCAATGCCTTCTGCATTAATAGCTCTAACTGTGCCACGAGTACCATACAGTTTAAAACCTAATTTCTCGAGTTTTTTAGCGACTTCAATAGCTTGTACTTTATCAGCATCACGCACGCTGATAAAAGCAGAACCCCCTTGGGGAAGATCAACACTCGCCCCCAGTTGCGATTTAGCAAACGCTTCAGCAAAAGTTTTTCCTATCCCCATCACTTCGCCTGTAGATTTCATTTCAGGCCCTAAGGTCGGATCAACATTTTGAAACTTGGCAAATGGAAAAACAGCCTCTTTAACGCAGTAATAATCAGGAATTATTTCGTTATTAATACCTTGATCTGTCAGACTGATGCCCGCCATACAGCGTGCAGCTACTTTAGCTAATGGCACTCCAATCGCCTTGGATACAAACGGCACAGTTCTTGATGCACGCGGATTAACCTCCAGCACATAAACATCATCACCTTTTACAGCAAACTGCACATTCATCAAACCACGAACACCTAATGCAAAGGCCATGTCTTTTGTTTGTTGGCGAATTTGATCCTGAATTTTTTGACTCAGACTAAAAGGCGGTAGTGAACAAGCAGAATCCCCCGAATGCACTCCCGCTTGCTCAATATGCTCAAGCACCCCACCAATGACTACATTTTCACCATCACAAATGGCATCGACATCCACTTCTTTGGCATCATTCAAAAAGCGATCCAGTAGAACAGGCGATTCATTGGAAACACGAACAGCTTCTGTCATGTAACGCCGCAAATCGCTTTCGTTATAAACAATCTCCATAGCTCTTCCACCTAAAACATAAGAGGGACGAACCACAAGAGGATAACCAATTTCTTCAGCAAGAGAGACCGCTTCATCTTCTGTACGAGCAGTGCGATTCGGTGGTTGCAACAACCCGAGTTTTTCAATAAGTTGCTGAAAACGCTCACGGTCTTCTGCAAGATCAATCGCATCAGGTGTTGTGCCAATAATAGGTACACCCGCGGCTTCTAAATCTTCTGCCAGTTTTAATGGCGTTTGCCCACCATATTGAACAATCACCCCCTTTGGCTTTTCAATCGCAACAATTTCGAGTACATCTTCCAGAGTCAGAGGCTCAAAATACAAACGATCAGAGGTGTCATAATCGGTAGAAACAGTCTCGGGATTACAATTCACCATAATGGTTTCATAGCCATCTTCCCGCATTGCTAATGCGGCATGTACACAGCAATAATCGAACTCAATGCCTTGCCCGATACGATTAGGGCCGCCGCCCAGCACCATAATTTTATCTCGCTGACTGGGCTCTGCTTCACACTCTTCTTCGTAAGTTGAATACATGTAAGCAGTATTGGTCGACATTTCAGCCGCGCAAGTATCAACGCGTTTATAAACAGGGCGAACATTGTGTGAATGACGTATTTCACGGAACTCTTTTTCACCAATGTTCAACAGTGATGCTAATCGACTATCAGCAAACCCTTTACGCTTAAGAGAATAAATGCGCTGTTTATTAAGCCCATCAACACCACCGCGTCGTACATCGTCTTCAGTTTTAACTAAATCTTCAATCTGAGCCAAAAACCAGGGATCAATGCGGCATAGCTCATGCACACGTTCTAATGATGAACCCGCACGAAATGCGTCAGCGACATACCATAAGCGGTGTGCGCCCGGCATACTTAACTCAAAGCGAAATTTACTTTTAGCTTCTGCATCGCGATCCGTTAATTTTTCATTTAAACCATCCAGCCCGACTTCCAGTCCACGAATTGCTTTTTGCAGTGACTCCTGGAATGTTCGCCCCATCGCCATGACTTCACCCACGGACTTCATCTGGGTGGTCAGGCGTGGCTCGGCATCTGGAAATTTATCAAAATTAAAGCGAGGTATTTTTGTGACAACATAATCAATTGAAGGCTCAAAAGAGGCGGGTGTCGCTCCGCCCGTAATCTCATTTTTCAGCTCGTCCAATGTATAACCAACGGCCAATTTAGCCGCCACTTTTGCAATTGGAAATCCCGTTGCTTTAGATGCTAATGCAGAAGAACGGGAGACACGAGGGTTCATTTCAATGATGATCATCTCCCCATTTTCCGGATTAATCGCAAATTGCACATTAGAGCCACCAGTATCAACGCCAATTTTTCTTAATACTGCAAGCGATGCATCACGCAAACGCTGATATTCTTTATCAGTTAATGTCTGTGCAGGAGCCACTGTAATCGAATCACCGGTATGCACGCCCATGGGATCAAGGTTTTCAATAGCACAGATAATGATGCAATTATCTTTACAATCCCGCACCACCTCCATCTCAAACTCTTTCCAACCCAATACAGAGACTTCGATGAGCAGTTCATTTGTGGGCGAAAGATCCAGTCCGCGCGTACAAATTTCATCAAATTCACTGCGATTGTAAGCAATCCCGCCGCCGCTTCCACCCATCGTAAAAGAGGGACGAATAATTGCGGGAAATCCGACCATATCCAAAACTTTATGCGCCTCTTCCAGAGTATGCGCCACATCCGATTTTGGCGTATCGAGACCGATCTGTTTCATTGCTTTGCGAAAGCGATCACGATCCTCAGCCATATCAATAGCATCACTGGTAGCACCGATCATCTCTACACTATACTTTGCTAGCACACCTTCACGCGCAAGATCCAAAGCGCAGTTTAATGCCGTTTGCCCACCCATCGTTGGCAATAACGCATCGGGACGTTCTTTAGCAATAATTTTTTCGACCGTCTGCCATCGCACAGGCTCGATATAGGTCGCATCTGCCATTTCCGGATCCGTCATAATCGTTGCAGGATTAGAGTTCACCAGTATGACCCGATAGCCCTCCTCTTGCAGCGCTTTACAAGCTTGAGCGCCGGAGTAATCAAATTCACAGGCCTGACCAATCACAATCGGGCCAGCGCCAATAATTAAAATACTTTTTATATCGGTACGTTTAGGCATATGCAGACTCGAATTATACGGTTGTTGTTCTCATGAGTTCGATAAAGTGATCGAACAGATGAGCGGCATCATGGGGCCCCGGACTTGCTTCAGGGTGTCCCTGAAAGCCAAAAGCAGGTTTTTCTCTATGGTGAATACCTTGCAAGGTTTGATCGAAAAGTGATCGATGTGTGGCATATAGATGCTCTGGCAATGATGCTTCATCCACAGCAAAACCATGATTTTGACTGGTAATCATGACACGCTTGCTTTCAAGATCTTGCACCGGATGGTTTGCACCGTGATGACCCAGTTTCATCTTGACTGTTTTAGCGCCACTCGCTAATGCCAGTATTTGATGTCCAAGACAGATACCAAACAGTGGTATATTTTTTTCAAGTAACTGTTCTGTGGCTTGAATAGCATAGCTACATGGCTCAGGATCACCAGGACCATTTGATAAAAACACGCCATCGGGCTGATACTTCAGTACGTCATCAACGGTTGTTTGTGCGGGCACTACCGTCACCCGACAGCCACGTTCAACGAGCATTCTAAGAATATTTCGTTTGATGCCAAAGTCATAAGCAATCACATGAAAGTCTTTATTTTCATTGGTCTTATATTGGTTTTCACCAAAAGACCAGCAGCCTTCATTCCAGGAATAAGCTGTTTTTGTTGAAACAACCTTAGCTAAGTCCACCCCTTTCAAACCAGAGAAATCGCGTGCGTACTTTAATGCGGCAACTTCATCAAGGTTTTCTCCTGCAATGATACAGCCACCCATGGCACCTTTTTCGCGTAGTATTCGCGTCAATTTTCGAGTGTCAATCTCGGCAATAGCAACGACCTTATTAGCTCGAAGGTATTCATCCAATGTCTGCTGTGAACGCCAATTACTGAGTAATAAAGGTAAATCACGAATCACCAAGCCGCTGGCAACGATACCGCCCGACTCTTCATCGTCGTCGTTTGCCCCGGTATTGCCAATATGAGGGTAAGTCAGGGTAATAATTTGCTTGCAGTAAGATGGGTCAGTCAGAATTTCCTGATAACCTGTCATAGAGGTATTAAAAACTACTTCTCCCGTAGTTTTTCCTATCATACCGATAGATTCACCCCAAAATGAAGTCCCATCTTCAAGCATGAGTATCGCAGGTGTACGCAAAATCCTCTCCTAAGTTTAAAGACAGACGTAAAAAACGGGAGCGAACCTGCTGGCTCCTCCCGTCTGTAATTCTGGTGCCTGCGTAGATTGTACTTCACTCATCATACGCAGTTCAACATTGTAGATATTTTATGGTGCCCGGGGCCGGAATCGAACCGGCACGAGGTTTCCCTCGAGGGATTTTAAGTCCCTTGCGTCTACCAGTTTCGCCACCCGGGCTAACTTTTGTTAAAAGTAAAACTGATAAAAAGTAAATGGAGGCTGAGCCCGGAATCGAACCGAGGTCCACGGCTTTGCAGGCCGCTGCATAGCCACTCTGCCACTCAGCCATAAAACTTTTGAAATATTTGGAGCGGGAAACGAGATTCGAACTCGCGACCTCAACCTTGGCAAGGTTGCGCTCTACCAACTGAGCTATTCCCGCTTTGACTGTTTCGTTACCTTGAAACTGGCGCTCATTATAGAGTTTCAAATTCCAGTGTCAATACTTTTTATCTTTTATTTCATCTTCAAAAAACAGTGGCCATGCGGCTCGAATATAGATCACCATTGACCATAAAGTTAGCGCTGCAGCGATATATAGTGCGATATAACCCAGCTCGCGAATGGGAAAGAACAGTATGGGGTCATGATAGAGCAGCATGATCAGTGCGGTGATCTGAAATGTCGTTTTCCATTTACCTAAATTACTGACAGCAACCACCGAGCGCTGCCCTATTTCCGCCATCCACTCTCGCAATGCCGATATGGTTATTTCTCGCCCGATAATAATCGCCGCAGGAATTGCTAACCATGGTGTTGGATCTGCCTGCACGATTAACACCAATGCCACTGCAACCATCAGTTTATCTGCCACCGGATCGAGAAAAGCACCAAAGGCCGATGATTGATTTAATTTCCGTGCGTAATAGCCATCCAGCCAATCAGTGATCGCTGCAATACTGAAAATCAGTGCACTTGCAAAGCTTGCCCATGAAACAGGCAAGTAAAAAACAAGTACAAAAACCGGAATAAGCGCAATGCGCGAAAATGTTAGTGCTGTCGCGACCGTCATCTGTTATGCCTCATGAAATTGTTCATAAATACGTTCTGCAAGTTGTTTACTGATTCCATGTACATTTGCCAAGTCCTCAACCCCTGCCCTCCCTACTTCTTGTAACCCACCAAACTGTTTAAGCAATATTCTACGACGTTTAACGCCAAGCCCCTGCACCGATTCCAGCGGTGACGTAGTGCGCGCTTTTGCGCGACGCTTGCGATGACCTGTGATTGCAAAGCGGTGCGCTTCATCCCTGATTTGCTGAATCAAGTGCGATGCCTTCGAATCGGAGGGCAGTATAATCGGCTTGCTCCTGCTCGACAAGAAAAGAGATTCATTACCTGCAATACGCTCTGGCCCTTTTGCAACGCCCACTAAAACAAGATCAGTAATTTGCAACTCTTCCAGTACTTTTTCCGCTTCAGAAAGCTGACCTTTGCCGCCATCTATAAAAAGCACATCAGGAATCTTTCCCTCTCCTTTTTTAAGGCGCGTATAACGCCGGGTCAACGCTTGATGCATTGCGGCATAATCATCACCGGGCGTAATGCCTTCAATGTTAAAACGCCGGTAATCTGATTTAAGCGGGCCGTTACTATCAAATACGACACAGGAAGCAACGGTCAACTCGCCTTGAGTATGACTGATATCAAAACACTCCATGCGCTGTGGCAGGTTATCCATACCTAATACCTGCTGCAACATTTCAAGCCGCAGCTGCATTCCTGCTTTATCTGCAAGTCGTTGTTCCACAGCATAACGTGCATTCGTAACTGCCATAGCCAACCAACGCGCCCGCTCTGATCGAACGTTATGACTCAAAGTAACTTTATGTCCGGAATTTTCGGCTAGCACTTGTTCCAGCAGAGCCGCATCATCCAGCAACTCGCTCACAATAATCTCTTGTGGAATATCCTTACCTAAATAGTATTGCGGTAAAAAAGCAGCCAGTACACGACTGGCATCAGAATCTTTTATATTTCGCGGAAAGAAACTTTTACTCCCCAAGCTTCGCCCCCCCCTAATGTAAAAGACCTGAACACAAGCCACACCACCACGAACATCAACGGCAACCACATCAATATCACCACCACCATCGCCGCTCACGTACTGCCTTTCCTGCACTTTACGCAATGCAATAATTTGATCCCTGTAAATCGCTGCTTTTTCAAAATCCAGTATATTTGAAGCTGTATCCATTTTGGACACAAGTGCATCAATCACTTGTTGATTTTTACCCTCAAGAAATAGTGCCGTATGATCAATATTCTGTCGATAATTTTCTTCACTGATTAATTCAGTACACGGGGCGGTACAACGCTTGATTTGGTATTGCAGGCAAGGACGAGAGCGATTTGCAAAGAAACTATCCTCACATTGCCTGATGCGAAAAATTTTCTGTAATAAGTTCAAGCTTTCCCGTACTGCACCCGCACTGGGATAAGGGCCAAAATAGCGCCCTTTTTTATTTCTTGCACCACGATGGTTGGTGAGCCTTGGAAATTTTTGATGGCTGGAAAGGTAGATATAGGGGTAGCTTTTATCATCACGCAAAAGAATATTATAACGTGGCAACAGTGATTTAATCAGATTGTTTTCAAGAATCAACGCCTCATTTTCAGTATGAGTGACTGTCACCTCAATACCATTGATATGCTTGATCAATGCCTGTACTTTTGGTGCTAGTCCAGAACGTTGAAAATAGCTGGAGACCCGTTTTTTCAGGTTTTTTGCTTTTCCTACATAAATAACTTTTCCATTACAGTCCAGCATTTGATAAACACCTGGACGACCCGTCAGGTGTTTTACAAATTCTTTAGCATCAAAACCGGGACTCTCTTTCACGAAATAGTTTTATTGATTCATTATTTCTCGCATTAGAGCGACATTAAGGTATCTAGCTCCTTTTGCGTAACCATCCAGCAGTTTAAATGGATCCGCTTCTTCACCCATATCACTGATAACAAGTGATGCACCTGAAAAATCGTCATTTTCAGTATAAGTATTCACAGTAATAATCGTCTTGAGATTAGCTCCTAATGATGACTTGATGCCATTGATTGAATCTTCCACAGCCAAACATACGTCAGGTTTCAGATTAAGTTGCTCCAATGCATAGTCAAAAATCGCTGGATCCGGTTTTTTAGCGGGCACAATATCGCCGGCAGCAATGACTTCAAACCATGACAAAGACTCCATTCCCAATGTACTTTCCAAAAGTGCTGTTACATTTTCCGGTGTTGTGGTGGTGGCAATAGCCAAACGAATCCCTTGTTCACGAGCCTCATTAATGAGCCGCTTCACACCCGATCTTAAAGGAATCTTTCCTTCTTTTAATAGCTGCACATAATAACGTGTTTTTGACGCATGCAGCCCGGCAATGAAACCGTTTAGATCACCGCTGGAAGGCATAAAATCAGGGCAATGATTCTTGATATAAAACTGAATACGCTCTTTACCACCAGTGACTTGAAGTAACTCTCCATACAGTTCTGGTGTCCAGTTCCAATCAAGTCCCTCATCACTAAAAGCACGATTAAATGCAACACGATGCCCATCACGTTCAGTATCAGCCAAAGTACCATCAACATCAAAAATAATTGCTTCTAAATTAGGCATGTGATCTATCTCTCTTTTCTATCATTAAGCGACATTAAAGTTAAATATTTTTCGGTAAAAACCCGATTAATATATACATCTGAAGTTTAGTGGCCGAATACTAGCACACAAACTTGTTTATTTTCTCTAAGGAATCTTTGAATAAATCAGGTTGGGTTTAAGGTGAAAATTTTAAGCTACGAAAAAATCATGATTTATTTAGAAATACCCTGAATTTGGTTGTAACGGATTATGAAAAAAATAGAGACTACTCTTACTGAAGCATTATTAAGCTCTTTCACCCCTCTCGACACACTCTCTTCAACACAACTTAAAGTACTTGTCAGCAAGTGTAAAATACTGGACCTTACTGATGATGAAATACTGTTTCAACAAGGAGATAAAGATAATCAGGGAATCTTTATTATTTCCGGCTCTGCTACCATATTAGCACCCAATGGCTCTACCATTACGATAACAGCAGGTGACGAACTTTCCAAAACTGCTTTGGCACATCATCAACCTCGCCAAGTCACAGTAAAAGCAAAAAATTCATTAAAAGTGCTCGCTGTTAATTCCGAAATGCTTGATCTGTTCTTAAGTTGGAATCAACAAGCAAGCTGCGATATCACTAAAACGCAGGACCAGGATCACTGGATTTCATGCTTGCTGGATTCTCCGGTTTTTTCAAAAATACCCACTGAAAATATTTTGGTACTAACGCGTGACATACGTGAAATTGAAGTAAAAAAAGACCAAGTAATTATTACGCAGGGTGAGATACACGATTATTATTACATAATTAAAAAAGGACGATGCCAAGTCTCCAGAAGGATTGGAGAAAACAAGGAAGACCAAATTATCGCCGAACTTAATGTTGGGCAGGGGTTTGGAGAAGAGTCACTCATTACAGATAAACGTAGAAATGCATCCATCACAATGATGGAAGATGGTTTGCTGATCTGCATGAGTAAAAAAGAGTTATTTAAATATATTCTTAACCCCGTATTAAGCTATATATCATTTGAAACTTATAAAAATCACCGTAAAGATATGACGTTGATCGACGTAAGGTCTCCTGATGAATTTAAGCATGGCGCACTTGCAGGTAGCATTAATGTCCCTCTGCCGGTACTTAGACTCAAAGCAAATGGGCTCCATAAAAATCGACTTTATATTATTTGCAGTAATGATGGAAAACGCAGCGCTGTTGCTGCTTACCTTCTGATTCAACAAGGTTTACGGGTCACTACACTTAAAGAAAAACTACAATCACTTCCACTAAAACCCTTAATTAACCCATCAGATAAACCGCTTTCAAAAATAGAAACGAAAAAAACTACGCCTGAAATAAAGCTGAACCCTCCACCCTTTACGCAAAAACAACCTCAAGAAGCACAAGCAGGTAAAAAAATTGTATGGGAAATTGCTTCTGACTATTGGGGCTGCCCCATTGCAAGTGAAAGCGAAGAACCTCCACTACCAATGCGACACGAAGCACCCATCGAAGCAATTAATACTAGCCACTCTGTATTTCAAGTTTCTGACCCAACTAAACCCCAGACAAAAACCACCCATACCCAAGTCAGTGTAACTTTGCCCAAGAAAAATCCAACAAAAAACAATTATTTCATGATTATTTATATGCTTCTGTTTTTTTCTATTGTAGGCGGCGTATATTTTTTCTTTATTTAATACGTGCTCCTAAAGATCACCTCAAAAATCCCGATACAAAATTTAAGAAGCAAAAAATAAGGTCACATTATAATGAAACATAATCCCAAAATTGGCCAATGGTATAGCATACATGGTATCGATGAATTTGAAGTCACTGCATTAGATGCAAATGGAAACTATATAGACATTCAATATTATGACGGTGTGACGGAAAAACTCGACCAGGAAAGCTGGGGAAGTTTAGAGCTCAATACAATGCCAACCCCACAAGACTGGAGCCAGCTAATCAGTGAAATAAAGTCCGAAGCACCTGAAGTGGTCGAAAGATTTCTTATGGAAGAGGAAGATTTTGCAATTATGGATATTGTTGAATAACCATCATGACCGAGCATGAAAAAAGGGGCTTTAAAAGCCCCTTTTTTATCTACTCG
>CAYXVC010000029.1:0-9132 GCA_964468225.1 uncultured Gammaproteobacteria bacterium | reverse complement strand
CATCATGACCGAGCATGAAAAAAGGGGCTTTAAAAGCCCCTTTTTTATCTACTCGTTTTCGCTTTCGCTTTCGCTTTCGTTTTCAATCAGCGCTTTCATACTCAAGCGAATGCGGCCTTGTTTGTCAACCTCAAGGACTTTAACTTTAATAACCTCACCTTCACTCAATTTATCACTGACTTTTTCAACACGTTCATGACAAATCTGTGAAATATGAACTAAACCATCTTTACCCGGAAGCAAATTCACAAATGCTCCAAAGTCCATAATCTTGACAATTTTACCTTCATAAGTAGTCCCTACCTCTACGTCAGCAGTGATTGCTTTAATGCGTTCAATTGCATCCTCGGCAGCTGCATTATCGGCAGATGCCACTTTAACCGTGCCATCATCGTCAATATCAATCGAAGCTCCGGTGGCTTCAGTCAGGGCTCGAATCGTTGCGCCCCCTTTACCAATAATGTCACGAATTTTATCAGGGTGAACTTTGATCGTTACAATGCGTGGTGCAAAGTCAGACAACTCTTTGCGTGTTTCAGAGATCACTTCATTCATTTTCTCTAAAATATATAAACGCCCTTCTTTTGCTTGTTCAAGAGCGACGGCCATAATTTCTTTAGTGATGCCGTCAATTTTGATATCCATTTGCAAAGCACTAATACCTTCAGAAGTACCTGCAACTTTGAAATCCATATCACCAAGATGATCTTCATCACCAAGAATATCGCTCAGAACAGCAAATTTTTCGCCTTCTTTAATCAAGCCCATGGCAATGCCAGCAACAGGCGCTTTAATAGGCACACCCGCGTCCATCAATGCCAGACTTGTACCACATACGGATGCCATTGAACTAGAACCATTAGATTCTGTAATTTCAGAAACAACACGAACCACATAAGGATACTCATCCATTTCCGGCATGACGGCCAAAATTCCACGTTTAGCTAACCGGCCATGACCAATTTCACGGCGCTTAGGGCTGCCGACAAAACCTGTTTCACCGACACAAAAGGGAGGAAAGTTATAATGCAACATGAATGGTTCTTTATATTCACCTGCAATGGCATCAATAAGCTGTGCGTCACGATCTGTACCTAAAGTACAACTAACAAGCGCCTGAGTTTCTCCACGAGTAAACAGCGCTGTGCCATGCACACGCGGCAATATGCCAACCTTAACATCAATGCCACGTACAGTACTCAGATCACGGCCATCAATGCGAGGCTCACCTGCAATGATTTGTCCACGAACGGTATTTTTCTCAAGTTTGCCAATAGCAGCCTTAACTTCTTCAGCAGACCATTCAACAGAATCGCCAGCAGTCAATGCTTCTACTGCACTGCTGCGAATTTCTGATAAACGAGAACTACGATCCTGTTTGTCCTGAATCTTGTAAGCATCACGCACTTCATTTGCATAACCCGATTCAACCGCACCAATTAATGCGCTATTTTCTTCAGCGGCTTGCCATTCCCAAGCTGGATTTCCTACTTCTTTTGCCAGCGCTTCAATAGTAGTAATTGCTGTTTGAAGCTTCTCATGACCAAACATAACAGCACCGAGCATGATATCTTCACTCAGCAAATCAGCTTCAGACTCCACCATTAGAACAGCACTTTCAGTACCTGCAACCACCAGATCCAAATCTGAGGTTTTCAGCTCTGATACTGTGGGATTGAGTATATATTCACCATTTTGATAACCGACACGCGCAGCACCGAGCACAGCACTTGCAGGCATTCCCGAGATAGCCAACGCAGCTGATGCGCCTAATAATGCTGGAATATCAGGATTCACCTCTTTGTCAAGAGAAACCACAGTAGCGATAATTTGAACTTCGTTAGTAAAGCCTTTTGGAAACAGAGGTCGAATGGGACGATCAATCAAACGAGATGTCAGTGTTTCATTCTCAGAAGGCCGACCTTCACGTTTGAAAAAACCACCGGGGATTTTTCCAGCAGCATAAGTACGCTCCTGATAGTTCACCGTCAGAGGGAAAAAATCACGCCCTGCATCAGCTACTTTTCGACCAACAATGGTAACGAGCACAACGGTGTCGCCCATGCTGACTAAAACTGCACCACTGGCCTGACGAGCAACTACACCCGTATCAATGGCAACCACATATTGACCAAATTCAAACTCTTTTCTGATTGGTGTCACTAACAAATTCCTTGAATATTAAAACAACAAAAGGGAATTTTACAGATAGTTTTATATTTGGGCTATCCATAAAAAAAGAGCTGGTAACTTTTTCACAAGTTAGTCAGCTCTCTGTATTCTTATTTACGTAAACCTAATTTTCCGATGAGTGTACGATAACGCTCACTATCTTTTCTATTTAGGTAACTCAACAATTTGCGACGCTGGTGAACCATTCGGAGCAGCCCTTGACGTGAATGATTGTCATGCTTGTGCTCTTTAAAATGATCTGAAAGATGGTCAATATGACCAGACAACAATGCGACTTGAACTTCAGGTGAACCTGTATCGCCCTCTGCTGTTTGATATTCTTTTACAATTTCTGCTTTACGTGCGGCGTCGAATGCCATGCTTACCCCTAAAATAAAATGGTTCAAGTATAAATAAAGGCAGCATTTTACGCGTCTGATACAAGAAGGCAACCCCAAGGCTGTACTAATTTTAAAATTGAGTAATTACTTAGTCTAAAACTTATATAGTTCAGCGCATCAAAAAGCCTGTAGGTAGAGGTCTAAACACAGGACAAACACGATACAGGTAAACGTAATACTCAGAAAAGAACCTGAATATGGATCAAGCGACTTACGCGCAAAACAATCTGCTTTTCAAAGACAGAGAAAATGCATGATGCTGTCATCGGTTTGCTGATTAGTAATGTAGTGGCACTCGTGGCGCAACTCCACACAATAACTCGTAAGAGATAGTTTCAGCACATCTGGCAACCTCATCCACAGACAGGCCATCCCCCCAAAGCACGACAGGATCACCAACTTTTGCATTTTTAATAGAACGTAAATCAATCGTCACCATATCCATGGAAACACGCCCAACTAAGGTGGCACGACAACCATTCACCAAAACAGGAGTTCCAGAAGCAGCGTGACGCGGGTAACCATCCCCATAGCCAATAGCTACGACTCCAATTTGCATATCTTCAGGACAAGACCATGCACCACCATAACCAACACAGTCGCCTTTTTTATACTGATTGACGGCAATAAGGCGTGAACACAAATTCATAACAGGTTTTAAATTCAGTTGATCTGCATTTTTATCCATTAAGGGCGATGCGCCATACAGCATAATACCAGGCCTCACCCAGTCCATATGAGTGGATGGCCAACCCATAATGCCAGCAGAATTAGCAATGCTTTTTTCGGCTTTAATATTTTTACTTGTTAAATGGAATAGCTTTACTTGCTGAGTTGTTGCGATATCAGCTTGATCATCAGCACAGGCAAGATGCGTCATTAATCGGATATTTTTATTTACATTCTTACATTGAAGCAGTCGCTTCCAGACCGTTTGAAATAATTCAGGGGAAAAACCCAGGCGATGCATTCCCGAATCTATTTTCAACCAAACAGTAACAGGACTGTCCAGAGTCGCAGCTTCGAATATTTCTAACTGTGAAATATGGTGAATGACAATTTCAAAACGTTCACGAGCAATAATAGGAAGTTCATCCGCATCAAAAAAACCTTCCAGCAACACAATAGGATGTGTAATGCCTGATTGGCGAAGTGCCAGCGCCTCTTCAATGGAAGCCACACCAAAACTGTCTGCTTCAAACAAGGCTTTCGCAACATGCAAAGCACCATGCCCATAGGCATTCGCCTTTACAATAGCCATCACTTTACATCCGGGAGCAACCTCACGAACACGGTTTAAATTTGAACGGAGTGCGACAAGATTAATACGTGCTTGAACGGCACGCGTCATGCGTAATCTTCGCCACTATACGAATCCGGCACAAAATTTTCAAAACGTGTGTACTTTCCAAGAAAAGTCAGCCGTACTTTTCCGATCGGGCCATTACGTTGTTTACCGATAATGATTTCAGCCGTCCCCTTGTCTGGACTGTCATCATTATAAACTTCATCACGATAAATAAAGATGATGACATCGGCATCCTGCTCAATCGCCCCCGATTCACGCAGATCGGACATTATAGGACGTTTGTTTGGCCGCTGTTCCAAACTTCGGTTCAATTGTGATAGTGCAATCACAGGAACATTCAGCTCTTTAGCCAGACCTTTCAATGAGCGGGAAATTTCGGAAATTTCAGCGGTACGATTATCTGATTTACCATGCACCTGCATAAGCTGGAGATAATCAATCACAATCATACCAAGATTATGCTCTCGCTTTAATCGACGCGCTTTAGCTCGTAATTCAGTTGGCGTTAATGAGGGGCTATCATCAATAAAAATAGGCACTTCTGCCAACATTCCGACAGCCGATGTTAAGCGTGGCCAATCATCATCTTCCAATTTTCCTGAGCGAATTTTATGTTGATCAATGCGTCCCAAAGAAGACATCATACGCATGGCCAACTGCTCTCCCGGCATCTCCATACTGAAAATTGCAACAGGAATATTATGTTTGATGGCCGCATTTTCAGCCAGGTTGACTGCAAATGTTGTTTTACCCATGGATGGACGACCTGCAACGATCACCAGATCAGAGGGTTGCAGACCTGAGGTCAATTCATCAAAGTCAGAAAAGCCTGAAGAAATACCCGTAATCGGATTGTCTTGCTGAAACAGTAGATCAATGCGATCAACGGCTTTAACTAACAGGTCTTTGATCGCAACAAAGCCACGCCCACCACGATTGCCTTGATCGGCAATTTCAAAAACCAGTTTTTCAGCATTATCAAGCAGTTCCGTATAGCTTCGTCCTTCAGTATTGAAAGCACTATCGCCGATATCTGTCGCAACCCGAATAAGTTGCCGAAGAATTGAGCGCTCACGAACGATATTTGCGTAAGCCTTGATATTAGCAGCGCTAGGGGTGTTTTTTACCAAAGTTCCAAGATAGGACAACCCCCCCGCTTCTTCAATGTCACCTAAACTCTCAAGGCGCTCAGAAATGGTGATCACATCAAAAGGAGTATTGGACTCACTGAGGCTGGCAATACAACTAAAGATCAGGCGATGATCATGACGATAAAAATCCTGCTCAATCAATGTATCAGCCACTTGATCCCAACGCTCATTATCGAGCATCAAACCGCCTATCACTGATTGTTCCGCCTCAATAGAGTGCGGCGGAACTTTTAAAGCCTCGGTGGCGGAATCAGAATACTCAATGTCCATACCGTCATACACCACTCATGGCTAAAAAACTACTCGTCAGAAATGATATTGATTTTGACAACTTCGTCCAGATCGGCAGCAAGATGAATCGAAACGTCAAACTCACCCAGATCATGCAGAGGCCCTTCCGGCAAACGCACTTCATGCTTTTCAATAGCAACGCCCGCTTGAGTCAAAGCCTCTGCAATATCATTTGCACCAACAGAGCCAAATAATTTACCACCAACGCCTGCTTTAGCAACAATCGTAGCAACCTCTATCTCTTTTAATGCATTTGCACGCACATTCGCTTTTTCGTCTGTATCTTTAGCCGCAGCTTCCAATGACGCGCGACGCTCTTCAAAAACTGCCATGTTTGCAGTGGTTCCAGGTAAAGCCTTACCTTGGGGAATCAAAAAATTTCTGGCATATCCAGGCTTCACAGAAACACAATCACCCAAATTACCCAGTTTTTGTACTTTTTCCAGCAAAATTACTTCCATTTTGCAATACCTCGTATCAAATTATTTATCAAAATAAGTCTATTGTATTACACTTTAATTTTTGAGCGAAAGTCGAATTGGCTATCCAGCAGCCCTGCAATTGCAAGCACAAAGGTCAATTGCGGCAAAATTAGCATCAGAATATACACTGCCACCAACCAACCACCGGCAATACCTTTTGCAGCAACCATGCCATGCAAAAACGCCAAGCCATGAATTATGAATAACGTCATTACAACAATAATCAGATCCTGCACAATCGAACCTGCACCGCCATCAATAAACAGAGCGATACCCATCAATGCTAAAGCACCATACGCTATACGCCTATCTAAACGTAACGCATGAAATTCACGCTGAAAACCACCTTCATTAAAAAGTAGTGACTGCCACCAGCGCCCGATAAGCAGTGCAATCATCGTGCTAATTACCAATGCACTTCCGATCACACCCGTCATAGACCGCGCCAATACTTCAAGCGTTTCTTCTATCTGCCCAGGTTTAAATGGCATACCTGATTCTTCAAGTATAGGCATAAGACCTAAATCAAGAATATCACGCCACCAAACATAAACATCACCCATCGCAACGTGCATTGCAGTCACAGCAACCACACCGATTGCACCTGCAAAAGCCAGAGTTGTCGGTAATGAGACACTCCATCGCAGTACAATAGCCAGCAACCATACAGGCAGCCACAAAACTGCAAACAGCACCCCTGCAGCCACAAGTGCGTTAGCTCCATCCTGCTGTATAACTCCAGCAATAACGGCCAAAACCACTGTAGAAAAAAGAACGATCAAGCCCCCTTCTCTTGCACCATGTCGCAATGTTACTAATGCAACAGCGGCTGAACTGATCACGCTCAGCAGCGGTAAAATCAGCGACAAAATCACAGTGGTTACTGCAACCAATGTTGCTGACCAACGCCCTCGTAAGATGTAATTTGCAAGTGCGCGCATCTTTTACAGATAGTTAATTATTCGACTTCAAAAATTTTTAATGTAAATACTTATATTAGGCCACAAATTACCCTTTATGCGCATCACAATAAGGCAGCAGTGCAATATAGCGAGCTCGACGAACTGCTTTTGCCAATTGCCGCTGATAGCGAGCTTTAGTTCCGGTAATGCGACTTGGAACAATTTTTCCTGTTTCCGAAACTGAAGGTTTCAACAGATTAATGTCTTTATAATCAATTTCAGTAATACCGTCCTGTGTAAAACGGCAAAATCTTCTACGACGAAAAAAACGCGCCATATCTCTTCCCCTAAATTAACTTAATTAAAATTGCTTATGATTCGCTTGCTACTTCTGCGTCAGGCTCGGGAGTTTCCGGTTCTTTAACAGGAGCTGCCGCAGGCGCAGGCCGTGGTGGGCGAGACGGTCTCTCATTACGCTCTTCATTCGCTTTAAGCATTGCTGAAGGTTCGGTAATGGCTTTTTTGCAATTGATGATTAGGTTACGAATCACTGCATCATTAAAACGGAATGCACTGTTGATTTCGTCTAATGCTTCCTGATCACACTCAATATTCATTAACACATAATGCGCTTTATGAAGTTTATTGATAGGATAAGCAAGTTGACGACGACCCCAATCTTCCAGACGGTGAATGCTTCCACCTCGGGTTTCGACACTTGAACGATATCGTTCAATCATAGAAGGTACTTGTTCACTCTGATCAGGATGGACCAGAAACACGATTTCATAATGTCTCACATTAACTCCCTTCGGTTATGTAGCCTCCCACTGACAATGGTCAGTGATAAAGCAAGGAGAACAACTAAAAAAATATCCGCGCAAAATACACGGACGCGGCATTCTAGTTGAGCCAACACAATTATGCAATTTATTAAGCACATCATTTAACCGATAAATCTCTATATAGGTTAAATTTTAAAACAGTCACAACAATTACACTGGTGAAAAATTTGGATATTCAAACAATTATTACAATAATGGGTTGGCTCGCAGGCATTGTGATGCTCATTTTGTTTGTTATGTTTATTCAGGATATTTTTCAGAAAAAACATGCGGTTCGGCGCAATTACCCCATTATTGGTCGTTTACGTTATTTTTTGGAGCGACAAGGCGAATACTTCCGCCAATATTTTTTCGCCAATGACCGTGAAGAAATGCCATTCAATCGCGCCACACGCAATTGGGTTTACCGCACCTCTAAAGGACTGGGTGGCATGATCGGTTTTGGTTCGACCAATGACCTGCGAGAACCCGGCTCCATTATTTTTGTGAACTCACTCTATCCCAAGCTGGAAAAGGAGTGCCTCCCCTCCCCGCCCCTTGTCATTGGCGAGCAGTGTGACACCCCTTTTGTCGCTCAACATATCGCCAACATATCAGGCATGAGTTTTGGCGCACTTTCAGCTCCGGCAATTCGATCACTGTCACAAGGTGCGGAAAAATCAAAGATATGGCTCAATACAGGTGAAGGGGGGCTATCCAGCCATCATCAGGAAGGCGATTGCGATCTTATTTTTCAGATTGGCACAGCCAAATATGGTGTGAGTGATGAAAACGGACAACTTTGCGATCGCAAGCTAAAAGAGATCGCTCAACACGTACGTGCCTTTGAAATCAAACTATCACAAGGCGCTAAACCCGGACGAGGCGGCGTTGTTCCTGCCATAAAAATTACTGAAGAAGTGGCTAGAATTCGCGGCATTCCTGTTGGAAAAACTTCCAGCAGCCCTAACCGTCATACTGACATCAAAACTGCAAATGACCTCATCAATATGATTCAACATATCAGAGAAGTCACAGGAAAGCCTGTCGGTTTTAAAACAGTTATTTCCTCTAAAATTTATCTGGAAGAGTTTTTCGATGCCCTATTAAAAAAAGGCTTTGATTATGCTCCCGATTTCATCACAGTCGATGGAGGCAACGGTGGCTCGGGTGCCGCCCCGCAAGTCCTGTTTGACCATGTTGGGCTACCACTCGATGAGTCATTACCTATTTTAGTGGATACACTCATCGAAGCCGGTCTGCGTGATCGAACGCGCATCATTGCATCAGGGCAGCTTATTACTTCCGCCAAGGTTGCATGGGCACTCTGCATGGGCGCTGATTTCACCGTCACTGGCCGCGGGTTTATGTTTTCTCTCGGCTGCATTCAGGCCATGCAATGCCATCAGGACACCTGCCCTACTGGCATCACCACGCACAACAAACGACTGCAAAAAGGGCTTGTTGTCGCCGACAAAGCCACCCGCGTCGCCAACTATGCACATTGGCTCAACCATGAAGTGGATGTATTAGCCCACTCTTGCGGACTTGTTAACGCTCGGGAATTCCGTCGTCACCACGTCCGCATTGTAAAGAGTGC
>CAYXVC010000028.1:0-21168 GCA_964468225.1 uncultured Gammaproteobacteria bacterium | reverse complement strand
GGCATCAATCCTGATGGTTGGCCTGTACCGATGATTCCATCCTCTGCATGGGAACGACTTCCCGAAGATGAAGATGAGCTAATGCAAGCCGCTAAAAGCTATTATGGTGCGACTCACCTACTACCCGTCGCAGGTTCGCAAGCCGCCATTCAAACCCTGCCGTTATTACGAAAAAAAAGCCGAGTCGCTATACTATCTCCTGCTTATGCTGAACACGCCCATGCCTGGGAAAGTGCAGAACATGATCTGACTCCATTGGCATTTGACGATGTTGAAACGGCCATGAACACGAATAATTTTGATGTACTGCTACTTGTAAACCCGAACAACCCCACCGGCCAACAATTCAGCCCCGAAACCTTATTGGCCCTCCATAAAAAATTAGCCGGCCGCGGCGGCTGGCTGATTATTGATGAAGCCTTTGTTGATAGCACACCCGACATCAGCCTTGCCGCCATGACGCATCAACAAGGGCTGATCATATTGCGCTCACTGGGTAAATTTTTTGGCTTGGCAGGCGCACGTGTAGGGTTTGTTCTTGCTGAAACTCCACTGCTTGATGCACTGAAAAACAGACTCGGCCCATGGACGATTTCAGGCCCGGCTCGCTTTGTCGCATCAAAAGCGCTTCAAGATCAAGCATGGCAAGAAAAGATGCGTTTGCAACTTAATCACGAGGGACAACGCCTGAAGAAATTATTATCCAGACACGGCTTAGAACCCACTGGAGGCACGACGCTTTTTCAGTGGTTATGTTGCGATCACGCTTCGATGATTCACGAAAATCTGGCGCAACAAGGTATTTTAACTCGTCTGTTCATTGACCCTCACAGCATTCGCTTTGGACTGCCGAACAGTGAGAGCGATTGGCAACGTCTTGATCTCGCTTTGTCCCAAATGAGGCCGGGGGTTTCTTCATGACCGCTCGCACTCTCATGATTCAAGGCACCACTTCAGATGCGGGAAAAAGTGCCTTTGTAACAGGCCTGTGCCGTTTACTGAAACGAAAAAATATTCGTGTCGCGCCATTTAAACCACAAAATATGGCACTGAACAGTGCGGTAACAATAGATGGCGGTGAAATCGGTCGCGCTCAGGCAGTGCAAGCCCAGGCTGCGGGCATAGAGCCTCACACTGACATGAACCCCGTTTTGCTGAAACCCAATACGGACAGCGGCGCACAAGTGATTATTCATGGTCAAGCCATTGGCACCATGAATGCTCGTCGTTATCATGAGTATAAAAATACCGCCAAAAAAGCCGTATTGGAATCTCATGCACGACTAACTCAGGAGTATGATTTTATTATTGTCGAAGGCGCGGGCAGCCCAGCTGAAATTAATCTGCGTCAAAATGATATTGCTAATATGGGGTTTGCCGAAGCCGTCGATTGCCCCGTGATTATTATTGCAGATATTGATCGGGGCGGTGTATTTGCCCACCTAGTTGGAACATTAGAGCTGTTAAGTCAAAGCGAACAGCACCGAGTCATCGGCTTTGTTATCAACCGCTTTCGTGG
Organism: uncultured Gammaproteobacteria bacterium; assembly: GCA_964468225.1. GTDB lineage: Bacteria > Pseudomonadota > Gammaproteobacteria > JAADGQ01 > JAADGQ01 > S141-38. The sequence continues at coordinate 19,649 of CAYXVC010000028.1, read as the reverse complement.
TGATATTTCATTACTGCAACCGGGATTGGACTGGTTGCACAAAAAAACGAATAAGCCCGTTCTCGGTGTATTACCCTATCTGCATGACCTGCATCTGGAAGCGGAAGACAGCCTGAACCGAAACAACTCGGTACCCAGTGAAAAAAGCAGGTTGAAAGTTATTATTCCGGCTCTGCCACGACTGAGTAATCACACCGATTTTGATCCCTTAAAATTGCACCCGCAAATCGACTTACAATACATCAAGAGTAATGAAGTTATTCCCAATGCTGATCTGATTATTTTACCGGGTTCAAAATCCGTTCGCTCTGATCTGAACTGGTTGCGGAAACATCATTGGGATCAAGCTATATTCAAACACCTGCGTTACGGGGGAAAACTGATCGGAGTTTGTGGTGGCTTTCAGATGTTGGGTCAGGAGATCCATGATCCTTTAGGTTTGGAAGGCGATGCCGGCTCCTCTTCCGGGCTTGGTTTGCTGGATATCAGTACAACGCTTGAAAAAGAAAAACAACTGCGTAATGTCAGCGGCACATTAAATATAAACTCGGCTCCCGTAACAGGTTATGAAATTCATTCAGGCATCACAACAGGTTCTGCCTTGCAAAACCCTGCCACCTCTCTCACTTCACATCACGATGGAGCCATTTCAGACGACCAACAAATTCTGGGCACTTATCTGCACGGTTTGTTTGAAAAAACCGAAGCGTGCAATGCACTTTTACAATGGGTCGGACTCACACAACCGGAAACATTCGATTATCATCAACGGTGTGAACAGGATATCGACCGTATCGCTGATGCAATCGAACAATACATAGACTTAATAGCAATCGGGATTCAACCATGAAAGAACTGATTCTAGGTGGAGTTCGCTCAGGTAAAAGCCGTATCGCAGAGCAATGTGCTATCGATTCAGGTTTGGCCGTCACTTACATTGCGACAGCAACCGTACACGGCAATGATGATCATGAAATGAATCAGCGCATCACACAACACAAAAATCGCAGACCTGCCTCGTGGACGCTGATTGAAGAGCCTTATGCATTGGCAAAAGCACTCGAACAACACGCATCACCCACACGCTGTCTGTTAGTAGACTGTCTCACTTTATGGTTGACGAATTTACTGATTTCACAAGATCATCACGCATTAGAAAAAGAGCGTGATGCTTTCATCGAAATTTTTCCACAACTTCCCGGACATATTATTTTAGTCAGCAATGAAACCAATATGGGCATTATCCCTGTGGATCCACTCAGTCGGAAGTTTTGTGATGAAGCAGGAAATTTGCATCAATCACTCGCACAGCAATGTGATCGTGTTGTGCTGGCTGTGGCGGGTTTGCCACATACGATTAAATAAGCCAAAAAAATACCCGTGTCATTTGCATGACACGGGCATCAACCATACCGATGTAACTTTTAGTATAGTTTTAGATGTTGCTATTTAATAACATGCATCTCAACACGGCGATTTTCAGCGCGTCCTGATTTTGTATTATTATCTGCAACAGGATTTTCAGGGCCATAACCTTTGGCTATCATATTACTTCTTGAGATACCCTGATTAATCAAATAGTCACGAACAGCTTCTGCACGACGTTGAGACAAGCCCACATTAAAACTAACTGCGCCCCGGTTATCGGTATAACCCGCAAGCTCTATGTGCAACTCAGGATGGCGCAACAGTGTACTGGCAACATCACTCAAAACACGTTCTGAATCACCGATTAACTCCGCAGATCCATTCGCAAATGTAACGCCTTTCAGTACAATTTTTTCTTCCAGCTTACAGCCTTTAGAATCCACTTTTTCACCTGCACTGCTGTTAGGACATTGATCCAGACGATTTGCAATGCCATCGCCATCGGTATCAGATTCACAGCCCGTCGCATTCACACTCACGCCGGCCAATGTTCCATCACAACGATCCTGACTATCAGCAACACCATCGCCATCGCTGTCACTTTCACAACCTGCGCTGTCAACTTTCACACCTGCTGAAGTTTTCGGACATTGGTCTTTAACATCACTGACACCATCACCATCATTATCACCGGAAACTGTACATCCCATTGCATCAATTGCAACACCAGCCGGAGTATCCGGACAGTGATCCGCATCATCAGCAACACCATCATTATCACTGTCTGATGGCTCAGGTTTTACTTCGCAACCGTTCGTATCAATTTGTACGCCGGCAGTAGTTTCAGCACATTGATCCATCGCATTGTTAATGCCATCACCATCATCATCCATCGACTCTGGGTTCGCACTACCAAAAGGCATCAATAAACCCAGACTGACAATAGCATCGCCATAACGACCTACACCATCCGGCTGGCCTTTATCATCACGGTTATCTTCATCGCTACGATAACGCGCCTCAAAACGCAATGACGTACCTGCGTTAGTCAAACGACCCATAATACCAGCACCTAAACTCGCCATAGGGCTACTATCCCGGGCATCATCAAAACCACTGCGCAGCATTCCGGCACCGATCAAAGCATAAGGTGCGACCTTCCAGTCACGATTAAAAAAGTAGAGCGCATCAAGACTGACACCATATTGCCCGAGATCACCCGAACCGTCAGTGTGGCTTAATTTGTCACCTTCTAAAACAAGCTCAATGTTAAATGACCTGCTCACTTCTTGACCAATACTAAGCTGAACGCCAGCACCATCATCGGTATTACGCTCTTCATCGGCAATCACATAATTCAACGCCGGACTTAAATACCACTGCCCTGGCTCAGCATAAGCCATAGAGCTTGCAGCCATCATCCCCAAAGCTGCAACAGTAATTTTCTTCTTCATTTTGCACTCCCCAAAATATTTATTGTGCGATTGTTATCCCAAATAAGCTTTCCCTTCAAATTCAATCAGGGGCCACCATCAACAAATGATAATTGTAAAAAAATAATAATTAAAGCTTTTTATTTTTTTGCCTATCGACAGCTTATTGAATTTCATTAGAACCCTTACTCAAAGTGGCCTTTTGTTTTTGATATTCAGCCACATAAAACCTATAATAACATATGCACAAACAACCTCCACCAGAAGAAACAACTATCATTCTCTTCAATAAACCGTTTGATGTACTCACACAATTTACAGACACATCTGAACGTCAAACATTAGCTGATTTTATTTCGCACAAAGGTATCTATCCGGCAGGGCGACTGGATCGAGACAGCGAAGGTCTGGTCGTACTCACCAACAACGGTAAACTGCAACATCAAATCAGTAATCCACGGCATAAAATGGCAAAAACCTATTGGGTACAAGTTGAAGGAATCCCCAATGAAAAAGCCATCATGCAACTGCAAAAAGGTCTGCATTTAAAAGATGGCCTGACCGCCCCCGCTCTAGCCAAAGTTATTGACGAACCCGCAATCTGGCCACGTATTCCGCCGATACGGGAACGCGCCAATATTCCAACCACCTGGCTGGAACTGACAATCAAAGAGGGACGTAACCGACAAGTCAGGCGCATGACCGCAGCCATTGGCCACCCCACCCTGCGCCTGATTCGATACTCAATTGGCTCCTGGAGCATTAAAGATTTACCACTCGGTTCATTCAAAAAAACAAAAAAAGTGCAAGCCATTGCACCGCGCAGTAAAATACGTTGATGAACTTGATACCCCCTTCGAAAATTCGTGTTATTACAGGCCTCTCAGGCGGCGTTGACTCCTCAGTCACTGCCCTGCTTTTAAAGCAACAGGGCTATGATGTGAGTTGCGTATTCATGAAAAACTGGGAAGAAGATGACCCCAACCATCAATGCACTGCAGCCGATGATGCCAAAGATGCCATGGCCGTTTGTGATCAGCTTGAACTTGACCTTGATGCCATTAACTTTGCAACAACCTATTGGGATAATGTTTTTGACCATTTTTTGACAGAGTACCGCCTGGGACGAACCCCCAACCCTGATATTCTTTGCAATAAAGAGGTCAAATTCAAAGCCTTTCTTGATTATGCACTGGAGCAGGGCGCGAACTACATTGCCACCGGTCACTACGCACGTATTGGCAAAAACAATGGCGAATACCAACTGCTTAAAGCACAGGATCAGAATAAAGATCAGACCTACTTTTTATACACCCTTGGCCAAAAACAACTGGCGCATACACTCTTTCCTTTAGGCGATTTAACCAAACCCAAAGTCCGGCAACTTGCCGCAGATGCAGGTTTGCCAAATCATGCAAAAAAAGACAGCACCGGAATCTGCTTTATTGGTGAACGTCATTTCAAACAATTTTTAAGTCGTTACCTTCCAGCACAACCCGGTGAAATGCAGACACCTGACGGTGAGTCTATCGGTTCCCATGATGGCTTGATGTACTATACAATAGGTCAACGACAAGGTTTAGGCATTGGAGGACGACAAGGCGGCCAGTCCGAACCGTGGTTCGTACTCGAAAAAGATCTGAAACGTAACGTGCTGATTGTCGGTCAGGGTCATGATCACCCCTTGCTGTTTCATAGCACATTGACGGCTTCAAACCTTCACTGGGTATCAGGGCATGCGCCTCAACTTCCTTTTCGCTGCCGAGCCAAAACACGTTACCGTCAACAGGAGCAACCTTGTGAAATTGTGAAGTTAAAGGATGAACAATATACTGTTCATTTTGACCACCCCCAACGAGCCATCACCCCCGGCCAATCTGTTGTTTTTTACGATGAAACAGCGTGCCTCGGTGGCGGCATCATCGAACGGGCTTTTAACTAGGGAATGCGCATTCCTAAAAAATAAAAACACCAATATTTATGGCAAATACTTTAAGAGATAAAACCATTGCACTGGCCGGTATTTTTCAAGCGGCAAAGCAGGTGCAAAGCATTGCTCGCACAGGTTCACTTGAATCTGAAATGCTAGCGATATCAATCAGCTCTATTTTTGAAACAGACCCACCTACTACAGAAGCCACTTTTGGTGGTACTGCAAATCTAACAACCGGGCTGACACAGCTTCGTGACCTGCTGGGCGCCAAAAAAAAATCTGACGGTATGGAAGTCACTCAATACGTTATTAGTCTGCTCTATCTGGAAAGGCAGCTGGCAAAACAGCCAAAAATGCTTGAGCAAGTCGGAGCTGGCATCGAAAAAGCCAAAACTCAGGCGCAGCATTTTAATGACAAACAGCACCCATCCGTCATCGCCAGCCTTGCAGGACTGTACAGCGATACCATCAGTACATTAAAACCTCGAATTATGGTGCAAGGCGAACCGACTCAGCTCAGTAATTCCCAGAATGCTGAAAAAATCCGTGCCGTTTTATTGGCAGGAATTCGCTCTGCTGTGCTCTGGAGCCAGTGTAATGGCAGTCGTCTGGGGTTGCTGTTTCAGCGAAAAAAATACAAAACCGAAGCTGAAAAAATCTTGAAAGAAGCATTTCAATAATCCAGGAGTACACATGGAACTTTCTTCACTCACCGCTCTATCCCCCGTTGATGGCCGCTACAATAAAGCAGTCGCCAGCTTACGTCCTATTTTTAGTGAATACGGACTGATTTACCATCGTGTTATTGTCGAGATTCGCTGGTTACAACTGCTTGCACAGCAAGAAAAAATCACTGAAGTTCCTGCGCTCAGCACCGAAGCCAATAATGTGCTGGAAGCCATTCTCAGCAATTTCAGCGAAGCTGATGCGTTACGCGTTAAAAAAATTGAAAGCACCACCAATCATGATGTCAAAGCAGTTGAATATTTTTTAAAAGAAAAAATCGAAGGCAACAGTGAACTCGAAGCCATCAGCGAATTTATCCATTTTGCCTGTACATCGGAAGATATTAACAACCTCGCCTATGCCTTAATGCTGCAAACCGCACGCACACAAGTGGTGCTGCCGATACTGAATGAATGCATCAGCGCGATGAAGGCACTGGCTCACAGCCACGCCGAAGCACCGATGTTGTCACGCACACATGGCCAAACCGCATCACCCACTACTCTAGGCAAAGAGTTTGCTAACGTTGCCTATCGCCTGCAACGCCAATATGACCAGCTAAAAAATGTACCGATCATGGGGAAAATCAATGGTGCGGTCGGCAACTATAATGCCCATCTCTCCGCATACCCTGAAATCGACTGGCAAGCACTCGCTCAAAAATTCGTGACTGATCTAGGGTTGACCTGGAACCCTTACACCACACAAATTGAGCCACACGACTACATCGCTGAACTTTTCGATGCACAAGCACGCTTCAATACCATATTGATTGATTTTTCTCGTGATGCCTGGGGTTATATTTCACTGGGTTATTTCAAACAAAAAGTGATTGCCGGTGAAATTGGCTCTTCAACCATGCCCCACAAAGTGAATCCGATTGACTTTGAAAATGCGGAAGGTAACTTAGGCATCGCCAATGCAATATTTAACCACTTGGCAACTAAACTGCCTATTTCACGCTGGCAACGTGACCTCACAGATTCCACCGTACTGCGTAATTTAGGTGTCGGCATAGCCCACTCCGTGATCGCATACCGCGCCTGTCTGAAAGGGATTGGAAAATTAGAGCACAATCCACAGCGCACTGAAACAGATCTGAACCAATCATGGGAAGTGCTCGCCGAACCCATCCAGACAGTTATGCGTCGTTACGGCATCGAAAAGCCATACGAAAAACTAAAAGAGCTGACTCGTGGCCAAAATATTACACAGGAAACATTAAGTATATTTATTCAAACACTTGAAATTCCTGAAGAAGAAAAAGAGCGCTTACTGAAGCTAAGCCCAGCAAACTATATTGGTAATGCGATTGCACAAACAAAAGCGATATGATTTACTCAAAAAATTTTGAAAAAATATTGTTTTTTAAAAACAGCTTCTTACAGTGCCTTTATGAAATATGTAGATTGACGCACATAATTTTTTCCCGGAGCCGCCGATAACATGAACATACGGGTTAAGTAGCGGTACTTACCCCCCTCCCTCTAAAGTACCGTGAATTATGCCCTGAACCGGATTGCCTCCCCCCTATCCTGGCAATCCGGCTTTTTTTTGCTCATATTTTAGAAAACACTCTCAGTCTTCAAGAATAAATGTGACTTTCATATTAACTCTATATTCTGATATTTTATCATTTTCCACCTTCACCGACTGCTCCTGAACCCAAGCCGATTTGATATTACGCAATGTTTTACTGGCTCGCTTTATGCCTTGTTGCATAGCATCATCAAAACTCACAGTGGACGATGATATCACTTCAGTCACTCGTGCTATTGACATGTTAACTCTCCTGATTTATTTCAAAAGCCTGTAGCGTACCACAATGCTACTACAAATCACGCAACCCATCGGAGGGCTCAACACGTGAAACCCGATAGCCAGCCAGTGCGGATGAAACAACCGCAGCCCCAACAGTCAATATGCCTGCAATCGCAAAATGGCTGGGTAAAAGGCGACAAATTGAACCACCAATATTTAATAAGTCGGCCAGCAATAAATTGATACCCAATTCAACCGACAGGTAAATCATACCAGCCAATAACCATCCTAGAATACCGGTAAAAATACCTTGTAATGTTGGAAACCAAACGATACTTCCTGTGCGCAATCCAACAAGCCTTAAAACACTCAGCTCTTTTCGTTTGCGGTCAACATTTGCCCAGAGGCTCGCTCCTAACGAAAAAGAAGCCCCCATAATACCGATGATAGCAATCACCCAAAATAAAACCGTCAGGTTTTTATCAATCGTTTGAACCACTTCAATATCTGCTGTTTTAGTTCGTACTTCCAGTTGCTGGCTTTGTAAAGCTTGCTGCAGTGAAGCTACATCATAAATAGAGCGCGCATATAATCGATACCCTGGATACTGGCGTGGCTCTGTCGTCGCCTCTCCTCCTGACCAACCGAGCTCAGGAACAGCATACCCATCACGAAAGGCTTCTGTCGCTTCAACCACTTCCAGCGAGACAAACGCACCATCGCGGTTAAACAGCGCTTCTTTACTAATCGCCGTCACGACCATTTCCATATGAACGCGATTGGGCTTTCCTTGATAGCGCCGTTGTAAGCTGCCATCGACTTTATCACCCACTGCCACTCCAAGCTTGCGTGCGGCGGATGCAGTTAAAACAATAGACTTAAGCCCTTGTGGTGGTGTAATGGATTCGCCCAGCAAAGGATCCCCTTTTGCGGAAGGAATCAGCTCAACTGAAACAATACGCCCCCCAGCCAGGCTTTGTAACTGTATTGTTGCCGACAGAGTACGCGTACGTGGAACAATAAAGGCAACATCAGGTCGGGCTGCCATTTCAGCAAACCAGTCCAGGCCAAAGCGGCCGCTGCCAACAGGACGAATCTCCTGATTACGAGGATCTTCCACCAACTGACCCACCATGCTGCTTACAATGCCGAACTTCAAACCGAACAGTATCATCATCGGTGCCAGCACTGCCGCCAGAGAAAGCACAAAGCAACTGGAGAGCCGCCATTCATAGCGATAGTCCTTTAGTGCAAGCCATGCTACATGACGCATTTGTCTAGTATTTATTGTCACCTGAACTCACCCGGTAAATGTTGACTCGATCAATGCGCCATCATGACTCTGCTCAAATGTTTGCTTTAAGCAGCGTAACCCCAGTTTTTCCATATATTGCCAGTCATGACTGGCAATGATCATGGTGATATCCAGAACATCAATCAATTCGGTGAGCAGTGTCATGGTTTTTGCTGCATTCACGGGGTCCAGTGATGCTGTTGGTTCGTCCGCAAAAACAATCGAAGGGTGGTGCGCTAATGTGCGTGCAATGGCGACACGTTGCCGTTCACCGACTGAAAGCGCGCCGGGCAGTTTCTCCAGCTGTCGCCTGATTCCCAAAACATCGGATATAAATTCGATAGACTGATCATCAGAAACGCCCAATAAAGTACGTGGCAACATGATGTTTTGCCGTACGGTTAAAAAGGGCAATAATCCACCCGTTTGCAAAATATAACCAATATGCTCACGGCGCAGGTCGCTCAACTGATTTTGGCCATGCTCCTGCCAAATTTTTTTCAGGTCAAAAGTAGCCCCTTGCTGCGGTGTAAAATGAAACAATTTAGCACTCGATGGACTGAGTACCATGGCTAAAATATCCAGCAAGGTACTTTTACCACTGCCACTGACACCAATCAGAGCAATTTTTTCGCCTTTAGAAATTTTGAGGTCAGGAATACAGAGCCGGAATTCCATATTATTATCTGCACGAATTTTTACAACCTCTTCAAGATGGTATAGCAACGGCATATTAATCGTTCGGATTATGGCAACATATCAAGCGCAATAGGGAAAACCGAATCACCATTCACCGCTCCACCACCTAATGAAACCCATAAATCTGTATTGTCATGCAATGCACTATAGTAGTTGATTTTTTCTTCCAGTTTATGGATAAATGATAACTGTTGTTTGGCCGTCCACGACTCCCAGTCATCCAAAGAGAGGTTCATAATTTCACCTTTATAAGGCAAACCTTCCATAAATTCACGCATGTAACCCATATCAGCCAGATTCCCGCCATAGCCACTCGTTGCTCGTGTGCTACGGCTCGCCGATGCTGGATCACGACTCAGTGATGCTGCAAGGCTTTTTAAGTCATTTAAAAAATTTCTGGGGGATATAATGCCATCTTCAGCCGTCTCCAATACACTTTTGAGCACAACGTGTAAATCACTCAACTGATCGCGCGTCAAAAGAATTCTGACATCCAGAGCAGGCACTTCCGGCCTTTGAAAGTCACGATCGAGTAACCATGCATTAAATATATCAGGAATTTCCACTCCTTTTTGACGCTGTAAATAACGCATTTTTAGCGCATAACCCAATGTCGCAACTTTATCCTGAAATGAAGTGAATTCAACATTGCCAGCAAGTTGGGGGGGAGGAGGAATCACCTTTAATGGTTTAGACTTGGCAGTTGCACGCACTTGCCGTGTAATTTGTTTGGCTGCCATCTCCAGCACATAGCCAAACTCATTTACATTTCCCATATCAACACCGTAATACAAATTTCCAATCCCTGGAAATCTGGAGAGTGTTTTATATTGCTCGGCCGCACTGGCATGATTCTCTTTTCCGTCTGGAGTTAACAGGTGTAACGTCCAGAGAGCCACCCCATTATCTTCCGCCATCTGGCGCAATGTTTCAGCGCCCATTCCTGTTTTCGAGCGAATATCGTGCCCACGCCTTGCGCCCGCATCAGTAATCACAACCACATAACGCGCTGAAAACCCTTCCCAGTCAATTCCTTCAATGGCGCGTTTGATGCCTGCATAAGGGTCTTCGTTAAAGCCATGGCTTGATATTGTGGCGGGCTGCACATTATCAACCAAACGCAGAAATTGCTCGGCACTTTGTTCATTATCAAGGTTGGCATAAAGTCGATCCGTATATTGAAGCCCTGGCACGCCTTGCAAACTGTCACGGAAAGCAACCAAACCAAAGCTCACCTGATCGGTTAAACCCGCACTGTTAATTTCGTGATAGATCTTGCGCACTGCTTCACGTGTACGGTCAATATAGGGGCCCATTGATCGTGTGGTATCAATAACAAAAACAATACCTGAACGGTATGGATCATCAATATTTGTTACAGCTTTAGTGATCTTTTTTACTTGAGCACTCTGTGAATTTTTTCCTGCTATCGGTACAGTTGCCACCTGCAACATCCGCGCCTGCTCATCGCCCAGATAGATATCTTCATGCGACAGGATTGGAACCAGATAAAAGTCATTCTGAATATCTATATAAGATTCGGGCTGAATCGCAATCACAGGTGAATTTGAATCTATATTGCCTTTTTTTGCATCCTTGTAAAGTTTACGATATTTTTTAAGATCGTAATCTGTACTTAATTTTTTCAAATAATTTTTATCTCGATAGAGCAATGTACGATCACGCTCCAGAGGCTCTCGAAATGAAACCGTCAACGCTTGATCCCATCGAATTAATTGTCGGTCATGAATCCAGCCCTTTGTTTTTCCATGGCTATCAGAGCCAACCAGCAACCACTCCCCACTCTTTTTTTGTACGCGTTGATAAACATAAAACACTGAAAAAGACTCAACATTTGAACTCTCAGAATTTTGTTGTAGTTTTTTAAACAAAAGAGCGCCAGGCCGAGTCAGTACGCGTTGATAAAGCGATTTTTTTCCTGGCAACAATAAAGGCTTTTTTGTCTGAAAAAAACTAACTTCTGAAGTATTTGCGACAACTTGAGATGTTTGAAAAATCATACCTGCAAAAAAAGCAAGCATGATAAAAAGAACAGAGGGATGATTCATAAAGTTGATCCGGGAATTAAGGTTTTTTTCCAAAGCAGAAGTAAACGTTGCTTTTCAGGTGTATGATCTGGCAGTGAAGTTTCGACCCAGTGACGAAGAGTCTCCAAACCGGCCAGCGCAACGCGATTCCCTTTATCTGCTGCTTTTTTATACCAGCTAAAAGCCAATGCAGCATCGAACTGATCAACACTGCTGTTTTCTTTTGAAAAATAGTTTGGATCATACATTTTTGCCAATGCTACAGAAGAGTTTATATGCCCTTTTCTGGCAGCAAAATAGTACAGAAGGTAGGCATCCATAACCTCTCCGCTTTTCATAAACTGTAAAGCATTATTATAAAGATCTTCGGAATCAACATTGTCCCGAGCACGGAACCGGCTCATAATACTTCGCGCCTGGTCGCCTGGCCGACCTTCAATGGGTAAGGATTTTCGCAATGAATTACGCATCTGTTTAACGCTTTGATCAAATCCTTGAGCAACATTATGGTCAACTTCAAACTCATGATTACTATCAAAAATATCTACTATGGCATTCAACCCTTGAAAGCTGCCTTCCCAGGGTTCGCCCTCAGAGATATCTATAATATTCCATTGGCTTGGCTCAATAAAATCCAGCGCCAATACCTCCACACCTGACCTTGGCGATAGGGTAACCTCTTCTCTTAGCTCGTCCGACCAACTCTGCTGCATGAGAATACCTTCCAACTCCGCTTCAGGTTTCACATCTTCATACGCAAACAATAGGTGAGGCGCGAAACTGCCTACAACGAAAACAAGCACACTAAACAGAAAAAATTTATATGACTTTAAAAAAAACTTCATGGTAATTTGCCGAAAATCCCTTACAGGCTAAGCAGGATGTTTGGGAACAATAGAGACAAAACTCCGTTTTATATTTTTAACAAATAATTAATAATAAATCCCTGTAAAACCGAAAGAAGTACAAAACCCCACAAAATTCACAACTTAATCCCTATAATACAGCTATTTAAATAACAGTTACAATATATTTACAACTAACCGCTGTTTTTTTATAAGTTTATGGCCAACATAAATTGAACAAATAACCGACCACCCTGTCATAATGGCTAACCTTACAAGAAGTAATCACGTTTTAAAAATCTTACCAAACTCGGGAAGTATAAATCATGAACTACTCACTTAATACAATAAAAACAGTAACCACTATTGTCGCTAGTGTAATACTCATCAGTGGTTGCCAACAGCTGACAGAGTGGCTTGAAAAAGACAGCGATACGCCTAAAGTGGACGAACCCGCAGATAATGCATTATTGAAAAGCTTTACAACACCAAAAGAGTTGGAAGAACGCATCAAGAAAGGTATTTCCCAGCAATATTCAGGAAATAGCTACTTTAAAGGTAGTGGTGGTATGAATGACGGCATTGACATGGTCGCAGCACCTGTCGCTGCTGCCGAATCGAAGGTTGAAAACCGCGTATCCGAAACCAATCTTCAGGTGGGTGGTGTTGATGAGGCGGATCGTATTAAAACGGACGGCCAATATCTGTACATTACTCAAAAACCTGTTACTTATCTGTACCAACCCCAGCCTGAGCCTCTTCCCGGCATTGCTTTAGACAGCCCAATGACCAAACCCGCTATAGAACCAAACCCCGGGCCAGAGCCAGAATTTTCTCACATACGGGTACTAAAATTTTCTGACGATCCACAAAGCGCTGAAGAGATTTCTAAAATAAAACTTAAAAAAGAGGAGTATGTTACCGGAACCTACCTGCTCACTGAACGTAATGACTCACAACCCGATCTTTTAGTGACAGTCGGGCAATATCAAGAACCCATTGCTCGTGATTGGTTCGCTTCGCCAAGAGTATGGCAATCAGGTCGAACAACCATTAATTTAGTGCAAATCGATAACCCAGCTCAACCTACAGTCAAAACAACACTGCAGTTTGATGGCCATTTAGTCTCCAGCCGCCGTATTGGAGAGGTGCTTTATCTGGTAACACGTTTCAATCCTTACCTGAAAGACTACATCACCTACCCAGGCACACCCGAAGAAGAGGATCGCAATAAAACGCTACTGGATGAAACCACACTGGCGGAGCTTCTTCCCCAATGGAATGTTGGAAATGCAGAGAAAAAAGATCTTTTAAGTGCCGACAGCTGCTATCTCGCTCCGACACATGATGAGAGTGGTAGTGCAGATATTATCAGTATTGTAGCCATTGATTTGACCCAACCAGAGAGCAAGCCCAATACGAGTTGCATGGTCGGCCCCACAGAAACCACTTATGTTTCTATGGAATCAATGTATTTGGCAACCACACGTTATAATTACCAGCCACAAATAGGGATTCAACCTGTTGATGAAATACGCAGCATTGTCTATCCGCAGGAAGTAACCACAGAACTGCATAAATTTTCCTTCACCGATCAAGGCCCTGAATATCGTGGCTCCGGTGTTGTCGATGGTCATTTAGGTTGGGAGCAGGACAAAAAATCGTTCCGTATGGGGGAGTATGATGGCGTGTTGCGCATTGCCACCTCTCTTGGGGATGATTGGAGTGGAACAGCAACAACACGTTTAACGCTCCTGCGTGAAACCGAAAAAACGGATGCATTGGCCCTGGATGAAATCGCCCGTCTGCCCAATAAAGAGCGCCCAGGCTCCATAGGCAAACCCGGAGAACGCTTATACGCAGCACGCTTTATTGGTGATCGTGCATACATGGTGACCTTTCGCGTCATTGATCCATTTTACGTGCTTGACCTCTCTGACCCAAGCGATCCATTTATTGCCGGAGAGCTGGAAATTCCTGGTTACTCGGATTACCTGCACCCAATCAATGACAATCTCATGCTGGGTTTAGGCAAAGATGCGGTTGCTGATACCACATCAGACTTTGGTGATGGACGTGGAGCATGGTATCAAGGGCTGAAACTGGCACTATTCGACATTGCCGATCCTGCCAACCCCACGGAGCTGCAAAGCTTAAATATCGGGCAGCGGGGCACGCAATCAGAAGCGCTTGTAGATCACCTTGCCTTTACTTGGCTTGCTGCGGAGGATGGCACCGCACAACTTGCACTGCCCATCCAGTTGCATGGAAAAAGCAATGGTGAGTTATTTGATCCAAAACAACCCTCTACCTGGGCACCGTGGATACACACAGGTCTTTACCTTTTTAATATTAATGACGGCTCACAAGGTGAGCCTGCCTCCATTGAAGAACAAGGAAAAATGATTGTAGAAACAGCAGCCAATGACTCAGATTATGGCTATGGAAGTACATCAGGTGACCGCGCGGTCATACGTAATGACGGTGTTCACTACATTCATGGCAATGATGTTTGGTCTGCAAACTGGGATGATGCCGAGGGCACACTCACAGAACGCCAATAACCATTCTCTGGTTCCCACGCTCCTTGCGTGGGAACCAAAAATAGATTTTCATGTATCAAATATCTGTGTATGTGCCAAAAGCACATATTGAAAAAGTCAAAACCGCACTCTTTAATGCCGGTGCCGGGCACTTGGGGCAATACGACCATTGCGCTTGGCAAACATTAGGCACGGGGCAGTTCAGAGCCCTGGAAAACAGTAATCCTTTTATTGGCACAAAAGGAAAAGTCGAATGTGTCGAAGAATATAAATTGGAATTAGTTTGTCAGGAAAGTTTTATCAAACAGGCACTTCAAGCACTCATAGAAGCACACCCATACGAAGAACCTGCATACAGTGTTTTTGAAATAAAAACGATGGATGATTTTTAGCTTTATTTTTTTGACAAATAATCCAACGGATTAACAGGCTTTCCCTCTTTTCGTATTTCAAAATAGAGCAGTGCTCCCCCTGAACCGGATGTGCCCATCTCAGCCACAGATTCGCCGCCTGCCACGTAATCACCTTCTTGTACCAAGCGACGTTTATTATGCCCATAAGTACTTAAAAATCCACTATCATGCTCAATAACAATCAGGTTTTTATAATACTTATCCAAACCATCACCACTATATAGAACTCTTCCCGCAGCAGTCGCTCGAACAGATTGTCCCACCCGACCACTAATTTCTATCCCTTTTTTTTCATTTTCAAATGAAAAATACCTTGTCACCTTCCCCTCTGTCGGCCATGACCAACCCGTAATTTTTTTGGAGTGTTTTTTAGGTGAAGCGGGAGGCTTTTTATTATTTTTTGTAATGTGCGGGGTTGGTTTTGATGGTATATGATGCGGCTTAGGCTTAGGTTTAGACTGGCTCACAACAGTCTTCACAGAGGGTTTTTGTGGTTCTGCCGCAATAGTTTTAGCGATCGGCGGGGCATTAGAAAATAGCCCGTAAGTGGGTGGAGTCAAGCGAAGAACTTGTCCTTCTCTTAAAGCATATGGAGCATCAATACTATTCCAGACCGCAATATTCTTGTAATTTTTTCCGTACTTTTTTCCAATTTCAGAGAGAGTGTCACCCTGCTCCACCTTGTGATAAACAAAACCGCCACACCCCGTCAGCAACGGCAATAACAATATAATTCTGATCCAGAAAAAATTCATAGTTGATAGTGTGGTTGAATATCAGATATTTTTGGTTAAAACTAACCTCTAAGAAAAAAATAGGCAACAACAATCACGGCAACCAGTACCCAACCAATACGATCAACGTTCGTGCGTATTACCTTTTCCATACGTTCTCCGCCCCACCAAATCAGCCCGGCCACTAAAAAGAAACGCGCACCTCGCCCAATCAATGATGCAATAACAAAAGGAAAAAGACTCATCGCGGCCGCGCCTGCGGAAATAGTAAACACTTTATAGGGAATGGGGGAAAATCCAGCAATAAAAATAGCCCAAAAGCCCCACTCTTCAAACCAGTTTTGAGCGGTTAAATATTTATCCCAATAACCGCGACTTTGTAAAATGGGTTCAATCGCTTCCAACCCATACATTCCGATAAAATAACCTAAAACCCCACCTAAAACAGATGCAACCGTAGTTAATAATGCATAAAACCAAGCCCTATGACGACGCGCCAAAACCATCGGTGCCAGCATCACATCGGGTGGAATGGGGAAAAAAGAGGATTCAGCAAAGCTCAATCCGCCTAAATAATAGGGCGCATGACGATGCCCTGCCCATTTTAAGGCTTTGTCATAAAAATAGGAAAAAATGCGCATCAATGTCCTCCATGCACCATCGGTACAAAACTCACCATTTCCAACTGTTCTTCTTTGAATTGACCACTCTGGCGAGTTATTAATTTTAAAACCTGGCGATGTTGATCACCCACAGGAATCACTAAGCGTCCACCTTCTGCCAATTGCTCCAAAAGAACATATGGCACTTCAAATGGCGCTGCCGTTGCAATAATTCCATCAAATGGAGCTTCTGCTTGCCAGCCATCATAGCCATCGCTATTCTGAATTTTTATATTATTCAAACCAAGTTCCTGAAAGCGGGTTTTTGCTTCAGAAAACAGTGCCGTAATACGTTCTACGGTGTACACCGTTTTAACCAACCGAGCCAATATTGCCGCTTGATAACCTGATCCGGTTCCAATTTCCAATACTTTATTCAGCGCCCCACCTGATAAAAGCGCCTCAGTCATACGAGCAACAATATAGGGTTGGGAAATTGTTTGGCCATAACCGATCGGCAGCGCTGTATTTTCATAAGCACGGCTGGCCAGTGCTTCCCCCATAAAGATATGGCGAGGTATCTCAAGCATCGTCGCTAATACAGCTTCATTCTTGATACCCTCATCTCTCAGGCGATCAATTAATCTTAGACGAGTACGCCGTGAGGTCATGCCAATTCCCTCATGGCGATGCCTCATGATATTTGAACGTCAGACAGCCAATCTTCGGTCTGCTGCAACGCACTATGGCGCGTTAGATCAACTAAAATCGGGGTGACTGAAATATAATTGTTTTTTACTGCATGAAAATCTGTGCCGGGCCCGGAATCTTGCTCAGGCCCTGCTGGGCCAACCCAGTAAATTATTCGACCTCTTGGGTCTTTGGTTTTCACAACGGCCTCTGATTTATGGCGATGTCCCAAGCGTGTTGTTTTAAAACCCGCAATTTCTGACCATGGAACATCCGGTACATTAACATTCAATATCGTATCGGCTGGCAATGAACTCTCAGCCAAACGACGAATCAACAGTTGAGCGGCCTTTCCAGCCGTTTCGTAATGTGTCGGCTTACTGCTGACCAATGAAAATGCCAATGCAGGAAACCCCATAAAACGCCCCTCCATAGCTGCAGCAACCGTGCCTGAATAGAGCACATCGTCTCCCAGATTAGCGCCCGCATTAATTCCAGCTACGACCATATCCGGCTCATCACTAAAAAGCCCTGTAATGGCCAAATGAACACAATCAGTCGGAGTGCCATCCACAAAAATAAAGCCATTATCTGCTTCATGAGCACGAAGCGGATTCAACAAAGTCAGCGAATTACTGGCTGCGCTACGATCCCTGTCGGGTGCAACCACTGTGATTTCAGCGAGCTCAGAAAGGGATTCAGCCAGACAACGGATACCCGGCGCCAAGTAACCATCATCATTACTAATTAAAATTTTCATACTGCGAAAATATTCCTGACTGAACTGCTATTGTTATTATTTAGCGCTTAAATACACTGTTTCCCGGGTAACTCGCTTGATCGCCCAGAGCTTCCTCAATACGGATCAGCAGATTATATTTTGCAATGCGATCAGAGCGTGATAATGACCCTGTTTTAATCTGACCTGCTGCTGTTGCAACTGCCAGATCAGCAATAAAGCTGTCTTCTGTCTCACCAGAACGATGCGAAACGACTGCGGTATAACCTGCATTTTGAGCCATTTCAATCGCAGCAATTGATTCCGTCAATGTGCCAATCTGGTTTACTTTGATCAAAATTGAATTGCCAATCTTTTTATCAATGCCTTCTTGCAAAATAGCAGTGTTGGTCACAAACAGATCATCACCCACCAGTTGTACACGGTCACCGAGACGTTTGCTCAGCAAAGCCCAGCCATCCCAATCTCCCTCATCCATACCATCTTCGATGGAGACAATGGGATACTTTTCAACCCAATCCGCAAAATATTCGACCATCTCACTCGAGGTCAATGATTTACCTTCTGACTCCAGCTCATATTTACCATTTTTATAGAATTCAGAAGCAGCAGGATCCAGTGCGATACAAATTTCTTCGCCTGCTTTATAACCCGCATTAGCAATGGCTTCTAAAATAACTTCAATGGCAGACTCATTCGATGGAAGGTCAGGAGCAAACCCACCCTCATCGCCAACGGCTGTATTGTAACCTTTACTACTCAGCACTTTTCTCAACGCATGAAATACTTCCGCGCCATAACGCACCGCTTCAGTCAGGCTTGATGCCCCCACGGGCACGATCATGAACTCCTGCATATCAACACTATTATCTGCGTGCGCGCCGCCATTAATGACATTCATCATCGGCACAGGCATGGAGTATTTTCCATTTTTATTCAGGTGTTGATAGAGTGGTTTACCACTTTCTAGCGCTGCTGCACGTGAAGCTGCAAGAGAGACCGCTAACAGTGCATTCGCACCGAGGCGGGCTTTATTCGGCGTTCCATCCAGATCAATAAGAACCTGATCAAGAGCCGCTTGATCGCTCACACTTTTACCATTCAACGCATCGCGAATTTCACCATTAACAGCCGCGACTGCTTTTTGTACGCCTTTGCCACCATACCTTGCTTCATCATCACGCAACTCAACCGCTTCACGCGAGCCTGTTGAAGCACCCGAAGGCACCGCTGCACGACCCATAACACCAGATGCTAAAATAACATCGGCTTCAACCGTTGGGTTTCCACGAGAATCCAGAATTTCGCGACCACGGATATCCGCAATTTGTGACATTAATTTCTCCAAAATACTTCTTTAAAGTTGTTAAGGACCGCGTATGAAACAACTTGAACATTCTGACTTGCCTTTTTACGCCCATGCGGCGTTATCAAAAATGGTTGCGTAGCTCACTATGCGCCCATTTTGATGCCTTGCATGGACGCAAAAATTCTGCGTCAGCCTTGTTCAAGTTATTTCATACGCGTTCCTAAATTATTTTGCGAATATGATATCACACAAAGATATGGAGACAGTAATGATGATCCTAAAAAATGCAGTCGATCCACAATGTGTAGCACAAGTTATTGTGTGCCCATTCCTAATGGTTGGAAATCGACAACTAAACTCATGTTCAACTTAGCAGTTATTGGTTACATGTAAATAATAAATACCAATTTGTAATTATTATCTTAAAAGAAGTTCTAGCCATTTACCTGCCAGCTCGTATTTGCGGTTTTTGTTGCCGCTCCCGTGCTGAATGATAAAATTCTCTTCCACCC
>CAYXVC010000027.1:0-21359 GCA_964468225.1 uncultured Gammaproteobacteria bacterium | reverse complement strand
CCTGTTACGTTGAAAAAAGATGATTATACAAAAGCTAATTTCATTCATGTAGTGCACAACCTTTATATTGTATTAACACCACTTGAACAAACGGATATAGAGTGCCTATTTGATGATGAGGCACGATTAACACAGTACAATGGCAAGTGTTTTAATACAGCTAATAAACGAAATGATAAAACCGACTTAAGTAAAGAAGCCTTTGCGAATCACATTATCAAAGCACAGAAAAGCTCTATTAATTTTGATGGTCTAAAACCACTATTAGATCGTATTGTTGCCGCCATTACGCATTACGATTCAATCAAATGAGTTTACTATAATATGTAAAGCATATTATCTAACTTTATCGTTTTGATCTTTTACAACTGCCTGTTCGTTCATTAGCATAGGAAGCAACCAGTCACAAATGTTTTTCTCGTTTCCACGCTCAGCGTGGAAATGTATACGGAGCTAATTGCATGAAAAAACTCATCCGCAACTCTACTGCTGAATTTCTGATCTTCACCTCTCAGACTGGTGAAGACAGTATCGAGGTTCGCATTGAAGGGGAAACTGTCTGGTTAACTCAAAAACTGATTGCCGAGTTGTTTGGCAAAGGTCGCAGTACTATTTCTGAACACCTAAGCAACATTTTTTCTGAAGCTGAATTGCTTGAAAATTCAGTGTGTCGGGAATTCCGACATGCTGGCAGTGATGGTAAAAGCTATCAGACCAAGTTTTATAACCTGGATGCCATTATATCTGTCGGTTATCGGGTCAATTCCAAACGCGCCACACAGTTTCGTCAGTGGGCAACCCAAGTATTGCGCGAGTTTGCTATCAAAGGCTATGTGCTGGATAACAAACGGTTAGAGAATGGTACTTTTCTGGGAGAGGACTATTTTGAAAGGCTGTTAGCTGAAATTCGCGAAATTCGGCTGAGCGAGCGGCGCTTTTATCAGAAGATCACCGATATTTATGCGACCAGTCTGGATTACAACAAAGATGCTGACGTGACCCAAAGCTTCTTTGCCAAGGTTCAGAATAAACTTCACTTTGGTATCCATGGTCATACTGCGGCTGAGTTGATTATGCAGCGTGCTGATAGCGATAAAGCGCACATGGGGCTAACATCGTGGAGCAATGCACCTGATGGCAAGGTCATCACAACCGATGTGAGTATTGCCAAAAACTATCTGGATAAAGATGAACTGGAATCGTTGGGCAGAATCGTTAGTGCCTATCTCGATTTGGCAGAGGAACGAGCCAAACGAAAAATCCCCATGACTATGGAAAATTGGGGTAAGCGGCTTGATCTGTTTCTGGAATTTGACGAGCGTGAAATATTGCAAGGTGCGGGAAAAGTGACGGCCAAAATAGCCAAAGAATTTGCCGAAAGTGAGTTTGAAAAATACCGTGTTGTTCAAGACAAACTCTTCAAATCAGACTTTGATAATCTGCTGGAACAGCAACAGAAAGAGATTTCAGTAGATCAAGATAAAGGTAGAAACAAATGAAAGGTGGTATGACCTTATTTGAGGATTATAAAATACGTCGGGTTTATGACGAAGAAAGAGAGGTATGGTGGTTTTCAGTCATTGATATTGTTCAGGTGCTGACCCAGCAGACCGATTATCAAACGGCTCGAAAATATTGGAACAAATTAAAACAACGATTAAGCAAAGAAGGAAGTCAACTGGTGACAAATTGTCACCAGTTGAAAATGACCGTATTTGATTTGCAGGGTTTAGGTGGTATTACATAGTGATACATTTTTTCAATGGACTTACACCGTTTGAGACCCTAGAGTGAAATTGTCGCTAGTTAATATTAATAGCGTGTGGTGCGTCACATTATTAAGTTGAAAAAGCTCATAAATTTGAACAGGGCGGTTTACTTTGTTAACGCCCTTCTTTTTTCATGGATATTTATAATAAATGGATACTCTTAAATTTATATAAACCTTAAAGTGGGAGGTTGTTATGAAATACTTGAAACATATAAAAATACCTGTAGTTGTAATGCTTGTTTTGTTTTTAGCCGCATGTAAATTAGGTGGGGAGGTGAGCGGTCTTGAAAAGGGTGATTCTATAACACTTATGGAGGATGTTTCAGGCTCTACTGTTGCTATTAAGGAAAACGGTAGGTTTGAATTTGCTGAGGATTTTTCATATAGAAACAATTATCAAGTCTCTGTTCTTGAGCAACCAGACGGTGTTAATAGTTGTCGTGTGAATGATGGTAAGGGACGTTTTAATGGGGATGTTCAAAATGTTAAGGTTGATTGTGAAGGTGTAGTTGCCTGTACAATGCAATATGACCCAGTTTGTGCCAAGCAAGAAACAACCATTGAGTGTATTACAACACCTTGCCCCACTCATGTTTATAAAACCTTTGGAAATGCTTGTGTTGCGGGTCTGGAAAAAGCAGCGACAAGTTTTGATGGCGAGTGTGGAACACTGGAAGGCGTTGTGTCAGGCGATAGTAAGCCTGTGTATTTGGCCAATTTGGCTGCGATGACATTTTCGAGAGATAGTGTTGCTAAGGTACTTGGTGCTAAATTTGATGGTGATGATGTAGAAATAGAAATTGGTTTTAGTGGGTGCAGTGAAGATGTGACTGTAGATATGTATGTTGATCTGAATTTTATGGAATCAGACCCGGTTCAGGTCATTTCTACTCTAATAGTAGGAAGCACCAAGAGTAATATGGGGTGTGATGCTTACTTAACCAAAACAGTACGTTTTGACTTGTTACCGTTAAAATATAGATATATGGATATGTACCAAGAAAGCGGCGTTATTAATATTCAGGGAGTAGGGTTGTATAAGTTTTAAAATAAAAAGCCTGGAGGGAAACATGGATGACTTTAATTTTCTCCAGGCTTCTTTGATTAATCTAGGGAAATACATTATGTCTAAGCAATAAAATGGAAATTACAGTGCAAAATCAATATTTTTCTTATCGAGACAAGTGTCCTTCTTGTAATTCGGGTCATTTGAAAGAACTTTATAAAAAACCATACGATAAACCACCTATCAGCGAATATTTAGAATCATTTTACTCACCACAAGGAGGTGTAGAATTTAAGTATTTAGAAAATGCCACTTTTAATCTTTGTGAATGCAAGGAGTGTGGTTTGATTTTTCAAAAGGAAATTCCTAACGATTTTCTCATGGAAGTGCTTTATGAAAAATGGCTAGACCCTAAAAAAGCATTTCAGCAACATAAAAAGAGCTATAGCCTTGGTCTATATACTTACTATGCTCAAGAAATATCAACAATCATTGCGCACCTTCACAAAGAGCCTTCAAAATTGAGTTTTTTTGATTTTGGTATGGGGTGGGGGAAGTGGGCTCTTATGGCGAAAGGGTTTGGTTGTAAATCCTATGGAACGGAGCTTTCAGAAGAAAGAATAAAATGTGCCACATCAAATGGAATAAATGTTATTTCATGGGATGAAATTCCTAAACATAGCTTTGATTTTATAAACACAGAACAAGTGTTTGAACATATACCAAATCCATTAGATACGCTTATTCACCTTAAAGATGCATTAAAACCTGAAGGTATGCTTAAAATTAGCGTTCCAACGGCAAATGATATAACAAGGCGGTTAAAGCTTATGGACTGGACAGCGCGAAAGGGTACAAGAAATTCTCTAAACCCTGTTGCTCCATTGGAACATATTAACTATTTCCGAAGAAGTTCGTTAATAAAAATGGCGGCGTTAGCGGGCATGGAAGAAGTTGTTATACCTATGACGACTCAATATATTTACACATCCAACTGGTGTGGGGTAAATAAAATTGCAAAAAATATATTTCTGCCTATATATAGAAATATATTAAAAAGACAAAATTATTTATTTTTCAGAAATAAATGAAAACAATCCAGCTCTGTACTGGCTAACCCAAATTTGGCAATCTATATCCATTTATCTGCACCATAAATAAAGGCGCATATCGCGACAAAAAGAATATTTTGTAAAAAATGGCGTTTGTGACGTTCAATACGCGATTGCCTCGGAATTTTGAAGTTTTGTTGATTTTTACAGAGTGTTAATGTATAAAGCTTCGTTCGCGATCCGCCTTATGGAAGTCACTTTTTGTTACTTTTTCGATAGGTGCGGCACGGGAAGCTATTGCGAAACCTGTTTTTCAGGTAATTCCAACTTTATTAATTTAAAAGCGTGAAATAGAGGAAATATATATTATGGCTGGAAGTAATCAGCGTACGACCCCTAAATATAAAATTTGTCGTCGTTTGGGCGAAAACTTATGGGGGCGCAGCAAGTGTCCAACGAATTCTAAAGGAACACGCCCAGGTATGCATGGCGCTAAACGCGTCAAAGTAACCGATTATGGTGTTCAGTTACGTGAAAAACAGAAAATCAAAGGTTATTACGGCAGCATCAGTGAAAAGCAGTTTCGCGCTATTTTCAAGGAAGCTTCTCGTCGTAAAGGTGATACTTCAGAGAATTTGATCGGGTTGCTTGAGTCTCGTCTTGATGCGATTGTTTATCGTATGAATTTTGTACCGACCGTTTTTGCGGCACGTCAGTTTGTTAATCACAAACATGTGACCGTTAATGGCATGGTTGTTAATATCCCTTCTTACCGTTGCAAACCCGGCGATATCATTGAAGTACGTGAAAAGAGCCAAAAAATTCCAATGGTCATCGAAGCGTTGCAAAAAATGGAGCGTGATATTCCAGACTACATTACGATGGAAGAAAATATAAAAGGAACTTTCAAAGAGATCCCAGTGATCAATGATGTTCCCTATCCTGTTCAAATGAGCCCTAACCTTGTTGTAGAATTTTATTCTCGTTAAGGTTTTTTTCTGACCGTGATAAAAAAACCCGACTTCGGTCGGGTTTTTTGTGCATGCTAAAAAGTTGATAGGTTACATACCTCAAACAGAGATATCTCACAGATTAATTATAAAAAATCTCAAATTAATCTTTCCTGTTTCGGTTGACCAGTACAGTTCACCTTCCAGAAAAAAAGTTTTTCAGAAAAAAGTCTAATTTGCCGATATAGCATTATAATTATGTGACTAAGACAAGGAATGTATTTTGCATGGAAGATTCAGCTACTATTCTAATTGTTGATGATGATCCTGCGATGGTTGCTATCAGCAAGACCTGTCTGGAAGCTTCGGGCTATCAAACAGAAGAGGCTGAAAATGGTCAGCAAGCGCTTGATTTGGTGAATGCAAAACAAGGTGGCTTTGATGCTATTTTGTCTGATGTGAATATGCCTGTCATGGATGGTTATCAGCTTTGTGAAAAAATCAAGGAAAATCCAGATACCGAAGATATTCCTATTATATTTGTATCGGGTTTAACGACTCTGGAAGAAAAATTAAAAGGTTACAAGGCGGGTGCGGATGATTATATAGCCAAACCGATTCCTCTCGATGAAATTGCAATCAAAGTAAAATCATTAATAGAGGCTCGTGCAAAAAGAGATGTGTTGAAAACTCAGCTTGCAGAGTCGTTTGGAACTGCGATGCAGGCGATGACTTATTCCAGTGGTTTAGGACAAATCCTGGAGTTTTATAAAAAAGGCTTAAACTCTGATGGCTTCGAAGTATTGTCCCAACATCTATTTGAAGTGACGCAGGCACAGGGTCTGCATTGTTCCTTACAGATTATTACCTCTAATGGTGTGATAAACCTTGGGGATAGTGGTGCGGTCGCGCCGTTGGAAGCAAATGTCATTGAACTGGCTAGAAGTAAGGGCCGATTTTTTGATTTTTCCAAACGTACTATTATTAATTATGACGACTTTTCACTGCTAATCAAAAATATGCCCATTGATGAACCCGAGCGTTACGGCCTATTAAAAGATATGCTGGCAACGCTATGTGATGCTGTAGAAGTTGCTGTAAAGCGTCTGCTCAACAATCAGGAGGAAGAAAAACGTCATGAGATTATGGCTTCTGTTCAGAGTATTATGGATGAGGTTAATAGCACTTTTCAGGATATCCAATATGAAAGTGAAAATAATATTCGTGACATGTTGGACGAGCTGGATGATACATTATTACAGCTGGGTTTAACTGAAGATCAAGAAAATGACGTGAGAAAAACAGCACAGGACTATCATGCCAAAACGACAGTGACTCTTGGCATGGGAGTGGCGCTCAATAGTAAATTTGCATTGATACAGCAGCAGTTGGAAGACGTGCTTGGAGTGAAGGTATAATACAGCTCTGATTTAGAGTCAGGGAGCCTTAACCAGGCATTGACCAATAGAACCTTCAAGACAAGTACTACCATCTATCCAGATAGCATGACTCAAATTGGTTTTGTTGAGATTGGCTCCTGCGAGCATTGCATTTTGCAGGTTGCTATATGAAAGGTCCGCAGCTTGAAGGTCGGCATTTTGCAGGTTGGCTCCGTGCAACTGACTTCCGATTAATTTGGCATGACGCAGTATTGCACCGCTAAGATTGGCTGAATTTAACGTTGCATAGCTTAAATTGCTGTTTGATAATTGTGCATTTTGCAAATCAGCATTGGAAAAATTGGTGTTCGACAGCGTGCTGTGACTCAAATTGCTATTTTGTAAATTTTCCTGCGGTTTTTGGCAATAATTCCAGTTAATTCCGGGGCTTGGAAGCGCGTTGCAATCTATCACTGTAGAATCTTGGCGTGATGGGGTATACAACAGTTGCATCGTCATGAGTCCTGCAACCAAAAATAGTGATATGACGGTAACCCACCGAATAGAAGTTGAGCTAAATACTCGTTTGGGTCTGGATTGATAGTGCGCTCGGTAACTTAAAGCCGAATCCTTCTCTTGGCTACGTCTGTCTGTTTTATCTCTGTTTGCATGTGCTGATTTTTTTTCAAGGTCTTTTTCCTGACGACGGTCTTTTTGTGTGCGTTCATCCGTCCAGCGTTTGGTGGCCGCCATCCGTTCTGGTCGCAACTCCTTGATATCAAGAGCTGGCAGCCACTTTTTACGATCTGAGCTGAGTTCATCGTGTTCATGAATGCGACCAATAAGAATATGGCGAGAGATCAGACCTGCCGGAAATGGGCCACTGATCTGGTTGTCTCGTTTTAGATACCAAAGTTGTGCATGTTTTACAGTCATGCGTTCCTGGCCCCGATATCTCAGAGTTAAAACATTGCCTGGATGATTTGATCTTCCATTTCGATACGATCAGTCATCCGCATGCCTAAATCTGATAAATCTCTTTCAAGTGTTGACAGGTCGTTGGCCTGACCTTCGTACTTATCGTTAAAGGCCAGTATGCTTTGGGTGATCGCGACAATATGTGGATAAAAGCGATTAGCAATGTCTAGAATTGATTGACGACGCTCGCTTTTTTCGTCGATATATTTGTATAAACGAAAATGCGTGTCTGCCGTGTAGTCAATGAGCGACTGACAAAATCGTTCCAGTAGCTTTGATGCTTTTTCAATGTCAGAAAACGGGTGCATTGAAGCGAGGTCACTATAGAGTGACAACATTTTTGTTCGCTCGACGACCATGTCATTGATCACATGTCGGGAATGAGCGCGGCGGTCTGTTGTTGTATTTTTAGATAACATTGTTTTCACTATATTTTTAATTGATCCATGTGAGTAAAACTTTCCTGAAGTTATATAAAACGATATGTTGTCAGCCTTGTCAACAAGATTTAATATTTTTTACTTTTCTGTTGACTCAATTACAGTGCCTCAGTATTATACGCACTCCTTCGCAGTAAGCATTATTCCCCAGTAGCTCAGTTGGTAGAGCAGGTGACTGTTAATCACCTTGTCCGTGGTTCGAGTCCGCGCTGGGGAGCCATTTCACTGGTTAGCCTTATGGCAAAATTTAAAGACTTCAACGATCAAAATTCCGAGCTATTTCGCAAAGAGATGGCGGGTGTTCATCGTCTGAAATACGAAAAAAAAGCTTCGACCTCTATTTTTTCTGTTCGAAACACAGCGGTTCATTCTGAAAAAACCAGACCGAATGAAGTCTCCGACACCATTTCTGATATTTTTGAAACTGAAAATATTGAATCCAGTGATGAACTGCTCTTTTTTCGTCCGGGCGTGCAACGGAGTTTGATGCGAAAATTAAAACGGGGTCAATTGGGTGTGGGTGCTGAACTGGATCTGCACGGGATGACAACGCAAGAAGCAAGGCAGGCATTGCTTGTATTGCTGTATGAATGCAAACAGCACCATATCCGTTGTATTAAAATCGTGCATGGAAAAGGAAAAGGCAGTAGAAATCAACAGCCCATCCTAAAAAATAAAATCAACCATTGGCTACCGCAACTGGATGAAGTATTGGCATTCAGCTCTGCACGACCGGAGGATGGCGGGGTGGGTGCCGTTTATGTATTGCTAAAACGTTCCTAAAACAACTCATCTCGTAAATATTTAAACAGCTTACGAGCTGCGGTGGGTGGTTTCTCCTGTTGCTGTTCTTTTGTTGCACTGCGTATGAGTTGGCGAATGTATTGTCGGTCACCGTTTGGGTAAGCTTCGAGCAATGCGCTGAGTGCCTTATCTCCTTCATTAATTAAACGATCTCTCCAATGTTCCAGCTTATGAAGCTGGGCTTTGTCTCCAGCTTCACGTTTTTGCATGGTATCGACGAGCTTTTGTATCGGTTCTGGATCAATGTGCCGCATCAATTTACCGATGTATTGCAAATGACGCTTGCTGGCACCACGTTGGCGAATATTCTGCATCTCGATAATTGCATCATTCAGTGTGTCGGGCAAATTGAATCGGGCTAACTCTTCTTTGTTGAATTCTGTGAGTGTTTTTCCTAGTGTGTGCAGCTGATCTGCTTCACGCTTGAGTTGGGTTTTGCTTTTGGGTTCGATCATGATTGCGCTATTAGCATCTATATTTTAAGTTCGAGTCATGATAGCCGATAACGGTTGCATGGAATAGCTTTGGTCATGATTAATCAAAAGGGAAATATTGTGTCAGGGAAAGGCAAGAAAAAAGATCAAAAAAAATCATCCGAAGAAATATTATCATTTGGCACTTCTTTGACGATCGCAGATGTTGAATCACTTTATAAACAGTTAAAAACATTGCTCAAGAGCGAGGCAACTGTTGTGATTGATGCGCATGAGATTAGCTCGGTTGATACAGCAGCACTTCAGTTACTCGGAGCATTTATACATGAGGCCGGTTCTCATGGAATTGAGGTGCGATGGCAAGAGCCCAGTGCCGTATTGCGAGATTCGGTGCATCGTCTGGATATGGTGCAATTGTTAATGCTTGAAGCAGCATAAATATTATATTTTGTAAAAGGAGTGATCAAAAGATGGCAACAATACTCGCAGTGGATGATTCTGCATCAATGCGTCAGATGGTGGGTTTTACGCTGAAAAGTGCTGGCTATAACGTGGTTGAAGCGGTGGACGGTGTGGATGCGCTTGCAAAAGCTAAAACAATGAAGGCCGACATTGTCATTACAGATGTCAATATGCCCAATATGGATGGCATTGCTCTGATCGCAGAGTTGCGAGCCTTACCTGATTATAAGTTTATACCGATATTGATGCTGACTACTGAGTCAGGCACAGGTAAAAAGCAGGAAGGAAAAGCCGCTGGTGCAACGGGGTGGATTGTGAAACCCTTTAATCCAGACCAACTTTTATCAACAGTCAAACGGGTAGCCGGATAATGTCGATTGATCTCGAACAGTTTCATCAAACTTTTTTTGAAGAGAGTTTTGAAGGGTTGGATGAGATGGAAAGTGAGCTGCTTGGGCTTGATATGGGCAGCGCAGATTCTGAAAGCATTAATACTATTTTCAGAGCCGCGCACTCTATTAAGGGTGGTAGTGCTACGTTTGGTTTTACGGATGTTGCAGAATTTACCCATCGTATGGAGACACTGCTTGACGAGATGCGTGATGGTCGTCGTGAAGTCACTCAAGAGGCGGTTAATTTATTGTTAAGCTCTGTGGATTGCTTGCGTGATTTACTGGGAGCGCAACGAGATCATAGTGCGCCAGATAAAGAGAGCGTTGTAACATTGCAACAACAGCTTGATGATATGTTAAATAGTGGTACAGATTCAACACCTCAGACTGAAAATTCTAATGAGGCAGCTTCTGAAATAGAGCAGAAAGAAGCCGAGTGGTTGATTCGGTTTAATCCATACCCCGATATGCTCAAAACGGGTAATGAACCGCTTCGCATGTTTAATGAACTCGCCCTTTTGGGTGACCTGGAAGTCAGGCTTGATCATTCAAAATTGCCGGCATTTTTCGATATTGCTTTTGATGAGTGTTACCTCGCTTGGGAGCTGGTTCTGAAAGGCAATATTAAACGTGAACAAATTACTGAAATATTTGAGTGGGTGGATGATGATTGTGATCTGGAAATTGAGTTAAAAGAGAGCTCTTCTGCCATTGAAACCGAGACTTCAGAGGCTTCTCAAAAGCCAGTAGAAGCAGAGGATAAATCTGCGGCGCAGCCTAAAGCGGTGAATAAACCCAAACCCGAAGAGCAACAAGGCAAAACAGAGCGACGAAAATCATCACTGAGTGAAGCCAGTTCGATACGGGTAGGTATCGATAAAGTTGATGAATTGGTGAACCTTGTAGGTGAATTGGTTATTACTCAATCTATGCTCAGCCAGACCAATGAAGACGATTCCGGAAATCAGGACAAGTTGCGTGATGGTTTAGCGCAATTAGAGCGTAATACGCGTGAGCTTCAGGAAAGTGTGATGCGTATTCGAATGCTGCCTATCAGCTTTGCTTTTAACCGTTTTCCACGAATGGTGCATGATCTGACCCAAAAACTGGGTAAAAAAGTAGAGTTGAAAATGTCGGGTGAGCAAACCGAATTAGATAAAACAGTGATGGAAAAAATTGGTGATCCTTTGGTGCATCTGGTTCGTAACTCGTTGGATCACGGCATTGAAACACCAGATGTGCGTTTACAAAATGGCAAGCCAGAGGTTGGAGCATTGCACCTTAATGCCTATCACCAAGGCGGAAGTATCGTCATTGAAATCAGTGATGATGGCGCTGGATTGAATTCTGAACGCATCGCATCGAAAGCAAAGAGTCAGGGATTGATGGACGAAAATGAAGTACTGACCAAAGAAAAAATACACGAACTTATTTTTAATCCAGGGTTTTCAACAGCTGAAGCATTAAGCGATGTATCGGGTCGTGGTGTTGGCATGGATGTTGTCAAGCGTAATATAAAAGATCTGGGTGGTTCCATTGAAGTGACCTCGGAGGAGGGTAAAGGATCAACTTTTACCATACGCTTGCCATTGACATTGGCGATTTTGGATGGACAGCTGATTCGCGTGGGTAATGAGACCTACATTATTCCTCTTATATCGATTGAAGAGACTTTTCAGGTGAGTTATGAACTCATTAATACCATTGCAAATGGTACAGAACTTTATCGTTTGCGGGATGAATACATACCGATTGTTCGTTTGCATGACATTTTTAATCTTCAACCGGAACATACCGAGCTGACTGAAGGATTATTGGCCGTGGTTGAAAGCGATGGTTGCAAGGTTGGGTTATTTATTGATGATCTTCTGGGTCAGCAACAAGTGGTTATTAAGGGTTTGGAGACAAATTTCCGGCGTGTTGACGGGGTTTCTGGGGCGACGATTCTTGGTGATGGCACTGTATCGCTGATACTGGATATTGGTGGCCTGATCGAATTTGCAAAAAAACACCAAATGAGAGCAGTTGCATAAAATATTTGCAATGCAACAAGGAGTGAATGAATGAGCACAGCAGCAGAAACATTAAAGGTGGAAGTCGATCATATTATTAATAACGAAGACTCTAATCAATACCTGACATTCATTTTGGGTGGAGAAGAGTATGGTATTGATATATTGCGTGTTCAGGAGATAAAAGGCTGGGATGACGTTACGACCATTCCTAATACGCCTGAATATATAAAAGGGGTTATTAATCTGCGTGGAACGATTGTCCCCATTATTGATTTACGTGAAAAGTTTTCACTGGGCAATAAAAAATATGGCCCAACCACCGTTGTCATTGTGCTTAAAGTTGAAAGTGAAAGTGGTGATCGTATTGTTGGGGTAGTGGTGGATGCGGTCTCTGATGTGTATAGCATCGGGTTGAGTGACCTAAAGCCTGCACCTGATTTTGGCGGCACAATCAGCACCGAGTTTTTACGCGGCTTGGCGACTGTTGAGGAAAAAATGGTCATATTGCTGAATATTGATGAGCTTCTCAACGTGGGCGTGTTGAATGCCATTGATACCGAGATCAATTAATTCATGAAACTTGTCGCGGTGATGAATCAAAAAGGGGGCGTTGGTAAAACAACGACATCATTAAACTTGGGTCATGCCTTGAGTTTAATGGGTCATAAAGTGACTCTTTTAGATCTTGATCCTCAGGCTCATTTAACGGCAAGTTTTGGTCTGGATTATAGCCAATATAGTGGGATGGATGAACTCATTATGGGCGAAAGTCCGTTGTCTGATGTGCGCATCAAGATGCGTGAAAACCTCTATCTGGTTCCTGCCGGAGGGCGGTTAGGTGAAATGGAGACGATGACGGAAGGAGGTGCGGCTCGGGGTGGATTACTCCGAGATGCGCTAAAAAATTCATTCTCTGATAATGAAATAGTATTAATTGATTGCCCTCCATCGGCAGGATTGTTGAGCATGAATGTGCTGTTTGCAGCAAAATCACTGTTGATTCCCGTTTCGAGTGATTACCTTGGCTTGCACGCACTCGGGCGCTTTATGAGCATTCTTCAGCATATTGAAAAAACATTAAAACAGAGCTTCCAACATTGGGTTTTGGTGACACGTTTTCATACGCGGCGACGTTTGGCAAAAGAGGTGCGAGAAAAACTGTACACCTATTTTCCAGGGCATATTTTGAATACAGAGGTACGCGAAACGGTCGCTCTTGCTGAAAGCCCGAGTTTTGGAAAAACAATATTTGAATATCAAAAAAATAGCCACGGAGCTGAAGATTATTGCGCGGTGGCTCATGAGTTATATCAAAAAATGAGTGCATGAGTAGAGATAATGGCCGATAAAAAACAGTCAAAACTAGGGTTTGATCCATTGGCTTGGATGAAAGAAGAGTCTTCGGATCATGCGGGTGATAAAAAAAGTGAAACTAAACAGGGAACGGATTCGTTGTTGAACGAAAAAAAATTATTGGATCAAGTAAATAATCAAGGCAAGGAGAAGCGTAAAATGGTGAGCGTCAATAAACCCAGACAAGGAAAATCAGAAGAAAAGAGAGCTAAAAGTGATGAGCAAGCCATTTTAATGGCGATGCTCAATGGTTCTAAAACAGCTTTTATGCGGGTGGATAGTAATCGGGTTATTACTTATGCTAATAAAGCGTCTATAAAAATTTTGAGTGAATATGAAGAGGTATTGCAAAAGCATTACCCTAACTTTAAAGCTGATTATATTGTAGGTTCATGCATTGATGGTTTTCATAAGGATCCAAAGCGTGTTGCCCGTATTTTGGCAGATCCTGAAATGATGCCACACGAGGCAGATATCAGGATTGGTGATATTATATTTCATCTGTCTGTGGACGCTTTGTACGATGATTCCGGTAACTTTTCCGGAAATTCATTGCAGTGGGAGGATGTGACGGATAAACGTCAGCATGAAAAGGCAATTCTGGACTATACCGGTAAAATTGAAGCTATAAGCAAATCTCAGGCTGTGATTGAGTTTGATATGGATGGCACAATTTTGACGGCGAATGATAATTTTTTGAATACGCTCGGTTATAGACTGGATGAAATTCAGGGCAAACATCATAGTATGTTTGTTGAAGAGGGTTATAAAACGAGTTCGGAATACAGGCAGTTTTGGGAAGATTTGAATCGCGGTGAATATGATGCAGGTGATTACAAACGCATCGGAAAAAATGGTAAAGAGATCTGGATTCAAGCTTCATATAATCCGGTTCTTGATGATAAAGGGCTGCCTTGTAAAGTCGTTAAGTATGCTACTGATATTACCAAGCAGATGGATGCTTTAAATAATATTGAAAATCTGGTGGTTGACGCAGTTGCCGGACGTTTGAATAATCGTATTGATACCGCCGATTATGATGGTTTTATAGAAAAACTTTGTGATGGCATTAATCAATTGATGGATACGGTGGTGGAGCCTGTCGATGAAGCGAATCGCGTGATGCAGGCTTTATCCTCGGGTGATTTGACTCAGACGGTCGAAGGAAATTTTGAAGGTGACTTTGAAAAGTTAGGTGTGGCTATTAATGGTTCGGTAGAAACCTTGCAAGGCATGGTTTCACAAATTCGGGAATCTGCAGATACGATCAATACCGCCGCTTCGGAAATCTCGCACGGCAATACTGATTTAAGCCAACGCACAGAAGAGCAGGCCTCTTCATTGCAGGAAACTGCATCGAGCATGGAAGAGTTGACGAGTACGGTCAAACAGAATGCCGGTAATGCAAGGCGAGCAAATCAGTTGGCTACTGATGCGCGTGATCAGGCAGAAAAAGGCGGTAATGTTGTTACAAAAGCTGTTGAGGCAATGTTCGAAATCAATAGTAGCAGTAAGAAAATTGCTGATATTATTGGTGTCATTGATGAGATTGCTTTTCAGACCAATTTACTCGCTCTGAATGCTGCAGTAGAAGCTGCGCGGGCAGGGGAACAGGGGCGTGGATTTGCTGTGGTTGCAACAGAGGTACGTAATCTTGCACAGCGTAGTGCGGGTGCGGCGAAAGAGATCAAATCACTGATTAAAGACAGTGTGGAGAAGGTGGAAGGTGGTACGCAGTTGGTGGATGAGTCTGGAAAAACATTGTCACAAATTGTGAAATCGGTTAAACAGGTGAGTGATATTGTTGCCGAGATTGCCGCTGCGAGTCAGGAGCAATCGGCTGGCATCGAAGAGGTGAATAAAGCGATTACTCAAATGGATGAGGTCACACAGCAGAACGCAGCACTGGTGGAAGAGGCGGCAGCAGCGAGTGAATCAATGGATGAGCAATCACGAGAGTTGGTGAAAATTATGGACTTTTTTACTTTGTCCACTGAAAGTCATCATGATGAAATTAAAACGCCTGTTGTGTCACACCAAAAGCCTGCTCCATCCAATAAAAAGGTTGCTGTTGCCGCTGTTAATGATAGCGATGGCGAATGGGAAGAGTTTTAAAAACAGAACCAGACTACGGAATCAGACTAATGAGTAAAGAGAGAGAGTTTAGCTTTACCACACGGGACTTTAATGAGATCCGTGAGTTGGTGAGTCATAACACGGGCATCGTACTTTCTGATGCAAAACAGGATATGGTGTATAGCCGTCTGGCCAAACGATTGCGTAAGCTGGGGTTGAAAACCTTTAAAGATTATTGCGCACTGATTAAATCTGATAATAATGAAGAGATAGGGCATTTTGTAAATGCAGTGACCACAAACCTCACCTCATTTTTTAGAGAAAATCATCACTTTGAATACCTTCAGGGGACTTTGATCCCTGAGCTGCTTTCAAAGCAAGCAGGGAAAAAACAGTTACGTGTCTGGTCATCAGGTTGTTCAACAGGCGAGGAACCCTATTCCATCTCAATGACATTGAAAGAGGCGCTTGCATCGCACCCTGACTATGATGCGAAGCTATTGGCAACTGACCTTGATACGAATGTGCTGGATACTGCATGTCATGGTATTTATAACGAAGATCGTGTGACCGGAATTTCAAAGGAACGTTTGAAACGCTGGTTTTTGAAAGGCAAGGATAGCAGCGCAGATAAAGTCAAGGTCTCTTCCGAACTTCAGGATATGATTACATTTCGTCAGTTGAATTTGATGAGTGAGTGGCCCATGCGCGGCCCTTTTGACATCATTTTTTGTAGAAATGTTGTGATCTATTTTGATAAGCCAACCCAGCGCATCCTTTTTGATCGCTATGCTGATATTTTGGCACCGGGGGGGCATCTTTTTATCGGCCATTCAGAAACACTGTATAACGTTACAGATCGTTTTGAACTGATTGGTAGCACGATTTATCGGAAGGTTTGTTAATGCACCACCCAGATGGAAAGCTTCCACCCGAGCCGTTGCCAGAATTTGAACATATCAAACAATATTGGGATAAAGGCCACGATATATTTGCGGCAAAAATTTTGCCGGGCGAATATTATGTGACCGTTGAAAATGAAGTGATTGTCACAGTGCTCGGTTCCTGTATTTCAGCGTGTATTCGTGACCCTGTATTCGGTGTGGGAGGTATGAACCATTTTATGTTACCCGAAGGTGATCAGGAGATGATCGCTCAAGGCGCTACGGCGGCGACACGTTATGGTAATCATGCGATGGAACAGCTAATTAATGATGTTCTAAAGCATGGTGGCCTTCGAAAAAATCTGGAAATTAAAATTTTTGGTGGGGGCAAGGTACTAGCTCATATGACTAATGTGGGTGATAAAAACATCAAATTTATAGAAGAATATATTGCAACAGAAGGGCTCAAATTAGTCGCTTCTGATGTGGGCAATATTTACCCGAGAAAAGTCTATTACTTTCCTTTAAGTGGCAAGGTACGTATGAAAAAATTACGTTCAGTACATAATAATACTGTAGTTGAAAGAGAGGAAAGTTATCGACAAAATATTACTCATCAACCTGTTGGTGGTGAGGTTGAATTGTTTTAATTAAATGCTCGATTAGCAAGGATATGCTTCATGAAAAAAATTAAAGTGTTAATCGTTGATGATTCTGCATTGATTCGTAATCTTTTAACTGAAATATTAAAAAGTGATTCGGCTATTGAAGTGGTAGGAACTGCAGCAGACCCTTATATCGCTCGAGACAAAATTAAAAAATTGAACCCGGATGTTTTAACATTAGATATCGAGATGCCACGTATGGATGGTATTCAGTTTTTAGAAAATTTAATGCGTTTACGGCCGATGCCGGTGGTGATGGTATCAACATTGACTGAAAAGGGGGCGGATGTCACTTTTAAAGCATTGGAATTGGGGGCAATTGATTTTGTGACCAAGCCGACCGTTGATGTATCAAATCAGCTTTCACTATATTCAGATGAGTTAATTGAAAAGGTAAAAACCGCAGCGGTGGCACGCATTCAGTCTGTACAGCGTACGCCAGCCGCACAAAATATTTCATCTAATGCACCGCAAAAAAACAGTGCTCCTGTTTCCACAAAAGCAGTGGATCGAATGATAGCAATTGGTGCATCAACTGGTGGCACCGAAGCGATTAAAGAAGTATTAACAAGACTCCCGGCTGATACTCCTCCCATTGTGATTACCCAGCATATTCCTGAAGCGTTCAGTGCGCCTTTTGCTCATCGTATGAATAGAATGTCAGAGATGGAAGTTTGCGAAGCCAAAGATGGTCAGCAGATTCTACATGGGCATGCTTATATTGCACCTGGAGATCGCCATTTACTGGTTGTACCTGAGGGTGATGCTTATATTTGCCAATTAAGTGATGGCCCACGAGTTAATCGTCACCGCCCCTCTGTTAATGTCATGTTTCGGTCTGTTGTACAAAATGTCAAAGTTCATACGGTTGGGGTGATTCTAACGGGAATGGGTGCTGATGGCGCGGAGGGATTGAAAGAGATGCATGATGCAGGCGCATTTACAGTGGCTCAGGATGAAGAAACGAGTGTTGTTTGGGGAATGCCTGGAGCATCAGTCAAACTTGGAGGAGTTGATTCCATATTACCACTAGGCCAGGTGGCTGACGAGATTCTAAGGCATATTAAATAGTTTTTACTTTATTTATTACAGAGTGTTACTAAAGATTGTATGAACATAAGCCGATAATTGAAAAGCATAATTAAATTATGAAAAAAGCGTTAAGACGTGTATGCTCCCACTCAGTTTTTGTAAGTGGAAGCAGGATTAAAAAGGACTATCTGATTGTTTGGGAGTTAACAATATGTCAGTAAAAGCAAATATACGAAACAAGGAAGACATCATTGAAATTGAAGTCAGCGGAAGGTTTGACTTTAATGTGCATCGTGAGTTTCGCGAAGCTTATGAAAATGTTGAGCAGAGTATGGATCATCCTAAATACATCATCAATCTCGGTGATACCGATTATATGGATAGCTCGGCATTAGGTATGCTGTTACTGCTGCGTGAGTATGCGGGAGGAAATGGAGCCAATATCGCCATTACCAAATGCCGTGAAGAGATTAAGGAAATATTGAATATTTCTAATTTCCACTTATTATTTAATGTAGAGTCAGCTGCACATTAATCCAGCCTTTTAAACTAGTTTTAAAAAAATGATATATCAGGATGATGCATCACTTAAACTTCTGATTGCTGATGACGATCGCGCCAATTGCCGCGTACTCAAAGCTATTTTACTGAAAGATGGCTATCAGGTGGTTGTGGCCAGAGATGGCAAAGAGGCGGTCACTCTTTTTGAAGGAGAGCAACCCGATATGGTCTTGCTGGATGTCATGATGCCTGTTATGGATGGCTATGAAGCAGCCCGCGAGATAAAATCACGTTGTACTGATCGTTTTGTTCCCGTGATCTTCCTGACGGCATTAACTGATAATGCTGCGCTCAGTGCTTGTATTGAAGCCGGTGGCGATGATTTTCTAACAAAGCCTTACCATCGTACTATTTTGAAAGCAAAAATTGATGCGATGGAGCGTATTCGCCAGCTCTATGATAAGTTACAACAGCAAAAATATACATTAGAGTCTTACCATGCAGCGATGCAGCGCGAAATGGAAGTTGCCAGACATATTTTTGACAGCATTACCCAAGCCGGTGAGACACTTCCTGATTGTATTAAAAGCTGGAGCAAGCCTGCTTCAGTACTCAATGGCGACCTATTGATCAGTGGACGCAATCCATTAAATAACTTATACCTGATGTTGGGAGACTTTACTGGCCATGGTTTGCCTGCCGCTGTTTGTGCAATGCCTGCTGCTGATGTTTTTTATACCATGACAACTAAGGGTTATCCCGTTAGTGATATTGTTTATGAATTGAATAAAAAGTTAAATACCGTGCTTCCTACAGGCTTGTTTTGTGCTGGATGTTTAATCGAAGTGGATTTGGCTCAAGGCAAAATCAGTCTGTGGAATGGTGGATTGCCTGATGTTGTGGTCGTTGGATCAGATGGCCTTATTCATGATCTACTGCCTTCCAAAGCGGTACCGTTAGGGATTGTCGGTGATGCCGGGCGGCACAGTGGCATGGTTGATATTGATATTGTGCCCGGTATGCGACTCTTTTTTTATACTGATGGTTTGACTGAAGCAGAAAACAGTCAAGGTGAGATGTATCGTACCGTCCGTTTGCATAAGCTGTTTGACGGGCAAATTCAATCAGACGAGCTATTTAATGCGATTATTAGTGATTCACAACAGTTCAGGGGAAAAGCACTCCAAGCGGATGATATTACACTGGTTGAGCTTGATTGTGATCAGTTAATCTCTGCAATGGCTGTAGAGGAAAATACCCCTGTTTATAATGAAATAGATGCTCCTCCGGATTGCTGGAGTGCTGAGCAGTTTATTGCGGGAATCTCTCTCAAGGCAGCCGACCCTATTCAAGTTTTCATAGGAATGCTGGAACAGCACAATATTCCCGAAATGCATCGCTCACGTATTTGTACTGTTTTGTCAGAGTTGATCTCTAACTCTATAGAACATGGTCTTCTCAAGCTGGATTCAAACATCAAAAATACAGCGGATGGTTTTTCAAATTATTACAGCATGAGAGAGAAAGGTCTTGACGTATTGGAGCGTGGCTGGATTCGGGTTAAGCTCTTGTGTCGGCCTACTTCTGAGGGATGGTCACTTTCCATTCATGTAGAAGATAATGGCGAAGGTTTCGATGCAACAAGTTATCTGGCTAATGTGACTGAGGTTGAAAGTTTGACTGGGCGAGGTGTTGCATTGATAAGATCGTTTTGCAGCGAGTTTTCTTACAATAAAACCGGGAATGTTGCCCGTGCGGTTTACTGTTGGAAATAAAAAATTATTCCAAATACTATTTTAACTCATGCAGTATCAAAGTATAAAAGTTTTACTCATTAATGCGGATCCCGGCATACGGTTTGAAATTGCCAGTTATCTTCGTCAAGCGGGCTACCTACAGATTTTAGAAGCGGAAGATGGTCGATCTGCTCTGCGTTTGTTGCATGAAAACGCATTTGATCTGATTGTCACTGATATAAATGTTCCTCATATTGATGGTTGGCGTCTGGCGCGTATTGTACGCTCAGGTGCTTTCAATACCTCAAAAAAAACACCCATTATTGTGGTGGCACAAACCAATAACAGACATATTTCCAACATTACTGCATTTGACTTTGGAGTGAACTGCTTTTTACGGTATCCCCTGGAGAGCGGAAACAGATTAATAACCGTTGTGAAATCCTGCCTTGATGATAAGGCATGGGGCATTAGCAAACCATCCATGCTTGTTATTGAAGATAATGAAGATACCGCTGATATCGCAGTGCGTGCTTTAAATAAACGTTATGTGATAGAGGTTGCAACAGATGGTTTACTCGGTCTGCAAGCATGGAAAGAACGTCGTCATAGTTTGATATTACTTGACCTCATGATACCGAGTCTATCCGGTGATCAAGTGCTTGATGAGGTGATGAAAATTGATTCAACACAGAGTGTTGTGATCATGACGGCCAATACGGATATGAAATACATTGAGTCATTCATGCTGGCGGGTGCGATTGATTTTGTACAGAAACCATTTCATCTCGATGAACTGCGGCGCGTGTGTGAAATTGCTTTGCGGCGTAAAGACAATATTGTGATTAATTCACAATACAGTACCCAAATGCAGATGATGCGTAAAACAATGAATGAGCTGGAAACTCATATTAATGAACGCAAAAAAGTTGAGCATGATCTGAAAAAAGCAAAAGAAGCCGCAGAGGTTGCCAATAAGGTTAAAAGTGAATTTTTAGCAACGATGAGCCATGAAATTCGTACACCAATGAATGGCATTATTGGCTTGACTGGTCTGTTGCTGGACTCTGAATTATCTACAGAGCAAAATGAATTTGCTGAATCAGTATTAAGTTCTGCAGAATCATTGTTGGGCATTATCAATGATATTATGGACTTTTCTAAAAATGAGGCTGGTAAACTCGAGTTGGAAGAGATCGATTTTGATCTGCGCCAAATTATTGATGAGGTACTCGATCTTTTTACTGAACAGGTGGGCCGTAAAAATTTAGAGTTAGTTTGTATGATTGAGCATGATGTGCCTCGATTTGTAAATGGTGATCCTGGCCGGTTACGTCAGATTCTAGTGAATCTCGTAGGCAATGCCGTCAAGTTTACTGAGCAGGGTGAGGTGATTGTCCGTGGCTCATTTTCAAAAGGAATGGATGAT